>JAFZRW010000058.1 GCA_017619685.1 Schwartzia sp. (in: firmicutes) | reverse complement strand
GAAAACAAGCAGGCGCGGGAAATGGTGGAAATGTACAGCCAAATCCTTTCACGCCTCGCGGATACGTTTTCTTCGATCATCTCCAACGATCAGAACCGCGTCATGAAATTCCTCGCGGCCATGACGATCATCCTTGCGATTCCGACGGTAATATCGAGTTTCTTCGGTATGAACGTTCCCGTTCCCTTCGCAGAACAGGGCACCGCGTTTGCTTTTCTCGCCCTGCTTTCCGGAGGGGTGGCCTTAGCCTCGGCCTATGTGCTCTGGCGGCACAATATGTTCTGAATTGAAGGAGCTTGTTCCATGAGCGTAATGCAAACGTCGCAGCTTAAATCGGGACGCATTTTCGGCGACCGCGAGACGGAAGAGTTCGTTTACATGCCCGCCGGCGAAATGGGCGTCGAAAATCCTCTCTGCGTGTATGAGACAAAGACTCGCCGCGACGATGTGACAATCGATGAAGCGCTCCGTCTCATCCGCGTCCGAAGCCTCCGCCCAACGCGTCACCCGCGCCTCGGCGATACTTCCTGCTAATCACAGCCATGCACACACAAAAAGACCGCACAGCCAAACCGTGCGGTCTTTTCTATCCCTAAGCAATACAATCTATAAGCGACAACGAAAGGGGACCTAAATATGACAGCCGTAACCTCCGGCGAATTCCTGAACGAATTCACGCTTTATGCCGACCGCGCCAACGATGAAAACGAAACCTTTATCGTCCAACGAGAAAGCGGAAAACACCTCGTCATGATGTCCATGAACGCGTATAACGCGCTGCAAAAGGAGTTGTATATGGCGAAACAACAACACGCAGACCATGCTTGAACATTAAAATCCCCAATATTACATGATAAAACAGGGACTAACGATAAGATACAGTTCATTCTTAGCGTCCGCCCCTGTTTTTACTTATGCCGTTATGCTTTACTCGTTTTTCCGCCATGCCTGTACGAGGTCTCTTGCCGCTTTTTCGGGAGCGGGCGCGCCCGCGACGGCGCTGACAACGAAAAAACCGGCGACGCCCGTTTTCGCCAGCGAGGGAATGTCCTCGAGCTTGACACCTCCGCCGACGACGACGGGAAGCTTGCTCGCTTTAGCAAGCTCTTTCAGTTCCTCAAAGCTGCGCGTAACGATATTGCCCTGCGCGTCTCTGCCGCAGTCCGGCTTCGTCGCGGTCTCGTGCAGCGGTCCCGCGCCAAAATAATCAATCGCGCTCGTATCCGTTTCCCGCACATAGGTGAGCAGTTCGTCCGTCCGGGCGGAGAGTCCGACGACCGCGTCTTCGCCCAAATAGGCGCGGCAAATTTCCGGCGGAACGTCGGATTGGCCGACATGCACGCCGTCCGCTTTGATTCCCATTTTGCGAGCCGCAAGCACGACGTCGAGACGATCATCCGCCAGGAGCGCGACGCGCTCCGACGCGTCCGCCGCCGCGATTTCCTCCGCTGCGTCCCTGAGGAGAGCAATCAATTCCCGCGCGCTCGCTTCCTTCGAGCGAATCTGCACGCAGGTAAATCCCGCAGAAAGAGCGGCCCGAACAATTTCTCGCACGGGACGCCCTTCCGTATTTTCCGGCCCGACAACGAGATAGGCAGAAATATCAAGCGCCTCCCGCATGGTTTTTCGCGTCATTTTTCGCCCTCCAAGAGTCTCTCCACAATCTCCGTTTTCTTATGCATCATGTTGGTATGACCGGGGCGCACGTCCGCTTTCAGCACGACCTCCGTACGGATTCCCTTTTCCGCCAGCACAAAAGTCGCGTCCTTGACTACGCGCATCACGTCGTCCCATTCGCCCTCGATTTCAGTGAACATGGAATTCGTCCGATTCGGAAGCCCCGACGCGCGAATCACGCGAATCACTTCCGCCACTTCTTTCGAAAGTTCCTCCCCTGTGCCGCAAGGCGCAACCGCCAAAGCAACCAATACGTTCATATCTCAATCTCCCAACTCTTATTTCCCGACGGTTTCCAAAGTAAACGGCTGCGCGCCCACCGCCTCCGGCGTTGCCTGATACAGCGCGTCGAGAAACGCTGTCTGGAAGCTCGCCGGCCCTTGCGCTTTTTTCTCCGCTTCCGCTCCGGCATAATTGTAAATCGCCGTCGCCGTCAGCGCCGCGACGAAAGGACGTGCCACGCAGGCGTAAACCGCCGCCACGCCTCCCAGCGAGCAACCCGCGCCCGTAATCATCGGCAGGAATTTCGAGCCGCCCTCGGCCCACGCTATGCTTTTCCCGTCCGTCACGAGATCGGTCGGTCCCGATACGGCCACAGCGCCGCCCGTATGACGCGCAAGAGCAATTGCAGCTGCACGCGCCGACTCTACCGAGTCCGTCGCGTCGACCCCCCGAACGCCGCTCGCCGTCTTTCCATCGTCCAACTCCCAAAGCGTCGCCAACGCGATAATCTCCGACGCGTTGCCGCGAATGATCGTCGGCTTGTCGGCGCGAAAACCCTGCAAAAGACTTGTCCGAAGACCGCCGACGCCGATTCCCACCGGATCGATTACCCAGGGCTTTTCCTGCTCCGAAAGTGCTTTTGCCGTGCGCGGCAACGTCTCCGCATAGACGGGAAGGATTGTTCCCATGTTGATATACATTGCGCCGCCCAGCGCCGCCATCGCCTCGCCCTCGTCCGCGAGATAGACCATCGCCGCCGAACCGCCCACAGCAAGCTGCGCGTTTGCCACGAGATTGATCGTCACGGTATTGGTGATGGACGGCGCCATCGGATTTTTCTCCCGCACGAGACGCACTGCATCCCGAATCTCCCGTCGCAGCGCTTCCTTCGTCGTCTTCTTCATACCGGCCCCTCCTCAGATTCAGAAGCGGCTTCGTCCTTCGCACCGCCGAAAAGCGCCTTTGCAAAATCCTCGGCGACGAACGGACGCAAGTCGGCGACGCTCTCGCCGACGCCGATCCATTTGATCGGCATGTTGAGCTCCGCTTTGAGTCCGATGACGACGCCGCCCTTCGCCGTACCGTCAAGTTTCGTCAATACGACGCCCGTAACGGGCGCCGCCTGCGTAAAGAGCTTCGCCTGACTGACTGCATTCTGTCCCGTCGTCGCGTCAAGCACCAACAGCGTCTCGTGCGGCGCGCCCGGAATCTCGCGCTGAATCACGCGGTTGATTTTTTCGAGCTCCGCCATCAGATTCGATTTTGTCTGCAATCTGCCTGCCGTATCTACAAGCAGGATGTCGATATTCCTCGCCTTCGCCGCCTTTACCGCGTCGTAGACCACTGCGGCAGGATCGGAGCCTTCTTCGTGGCGGATAAACTCTGCCTTGCTGCGCTCCGCCCAGACTTCGAGCTGCTCGATAGCGGCAGCACGAAACGTGTCGGCGGCGGCCACCATGACCGACTTACCGTAATAATTGTAAAACGCGGCGAGTTTGCCGACGGTCGTCGTCTTGCCCGCGCCATTGACGCCGACCATCAAGATGACCGTCGGGCCGTTGGCCGCCATGCGGACGCCCGCGCCGCCCGCTTTCAAAATCTCCGTGATTTTCCTTTCGAGGAACGGCTTCAAATCGTCCGGTGTTTTTATTTCTTTGCGCTTGACGCCCTGCCGGACGTCCGCCATCAGTTTTTCCGTCGTCGTAACGCCGACGTCGGCCATGATCAGAATTTCTTCAAGCTCGTCCAACAAGTCTTCATCGATGTCGGCGTAGCCGAGAATCGCCTTTTCGATTTTCGCGGTAAACGTCTCCCGCGTCCGCGTCAATCCTTTTTTCAGTCGGTCAAAAAATCCCATGTCAACAATCCTCACTCTTTAGTCTGTTACGTCCCCGAATTTCACGGAGATGATTTTTGAAACCCCCGCGTCCTCCAACGTGACGCCGTACATCGTATCCGCCGACTCCATTGTTCCTTTGCGGTGCGTGACGACGACGAACTGCGTCTTCTCCGAAAACCTTTTCAGGAAGCGTCCGAAATTCGCGATATTTGTCTCGTCCAGCGGCGCGTCGATTTCGTCCAGCACGCTAAACGGCGCGGGCCGCACCTTGAGAAACGAAAAGAGCAGCGCGATGACGGTCAGCGCGCGCTCGCCGCCGGAAAGCACCGATAGATTTTGCTGCTTCTTCCCCGGAATCTGCACGATGATTTCGACGCCGGACTCGAGAACATTCTGTTCGTCCGTCAGCAAAAGTCGTGCGTCGCCGTCGTCCCGACCGTCGAACAGCGCGATAAATATCTCGCGGAACGCCTTCTGAACTTCGGCGAACGTCTCCCTGAACTGCCGCGTCATCGTCGCATCCATCTCGCGAATCAGTTCGGACAGCTTTTTCTTG
>JAFZRW010000057.1 GCA_017619685.1 Schwartzia sp. (in: firmicutes) | reverse complement strand
CTCGACAGGGTCACGACTTGACTTATTTGTCGTTTCCTAAATATTTGGAGTAAGAATTTCTTACTTCATATTTTTCGGTTGGCTGTTTCGGCAAAAACTGATTACGACTCCTACAATAAGGAAAGGAAGATGGAAATGAATTATGTGAGCACGCGGGGAAAATCCGGGACGGTTTCCTCGGCGCAGGCGGTCCTGCAGGGAATCGCGGGGGACGGAGGACTTTTCGTGCCGACGGAGATCCCGAAGGCCGACGCGGAATTTTTGCAGGCATTGGTCGGGCTTTCCTACGCGGAGCGGGCGAAGAAAATTCTCGGCCTGTTCCTGACCGACTACACGGAGGAGGAGATTGCCCGTTGCATAGAAGGCGCATACGGCGGAGGAAAATTCGACGATGCGGCGGTGGCCCCGGTCAAGTGCGTCAGGGACGTGTCTGTGCTGGAGCTTTGGCACGGGCCGACCAGCGCGTTCAAGGACATGGCGCTCCAGCTTTTGCCGCGTCTTCTGTCGGAAGCGCTGAAAAAGACGGGGGAGACGAAGGAGACGCTGATCCTCGTCGCCACCTCCGGCGACACGGGCAAGGCGGCGCTGGCCGGATTTGCCGACGTGCCGCAGACGAAGATCATGGTGTTTTATCCCGACGGCGGCGTCAGCGATATGCAGCGATTGCAGATGGTCACGCAGGAGGGCGGGAACGTCTGCGTCGAGGCGGTCAAAGGGAATTTCGACGACGCGCAGACGGGCGTCAAGGAGATTTTCGGCGACGCCGGTTTTTCCGCGAAGCTCGACGGAGCGGGCGTACGTCTTTCCTCGGCGAACTCCATCAACTGGGGGCGTCTCGTGCCGCAGATTGTTTATTATTTCAGCGCTTACGCCGATATGGTGAAAGCCGGGACCATCAAGAACGGCGACCTCATCAATTTCACGGTGCCGACGGGCAACTTCGGCAACATTCTTGCAGGATTTTACGCGCGGCAGATGGGGCTTCCCGTCGGAAAGCTCGTATGCGCCTCGAACCAGAACAACGTGCTGACGGACTTTTTGCAGACGGGTTATTATGACAAGAACCGCGATTTCTTCAAGACGATTTCGCCGTCGATGGACATCCTCGTGTCCAGCAACGTCGAGCGTATGCTCTACCACATGACCGGCGACCCTAACGGCGTGCGGGGCTGGATGGAGGCGCTTGCGACGGAGGGGCGTTACGACGCCGGCGTCGGCATGATTCAGCGGTTCCAAAATTATTTCTGGGCGGGCTGGGCCGACGACGCCAAGACGAAAGAGACAATCCGCGAGGTATTCGAGGCCGAGCATTACGTCCTTGACACCCATACGGCGGTGGCTTGGACGGTGGCCCATGAATACCAACGGCGCACCCATGACGAGCGGCCGATGGTGGTCGTTTCCACGGCCAGCCCGTACAAGTTCAGCGGCAGCGTTCTCGAGGCGCTGGGCGAGGACGCGGCGGGAGATCCTTTCGTGTTGCTCGACCGGCTCGAAAAAAAGACCGGCACGACCGCTCCGAAAGGACTGGCCTCTCTAAAGGACGCGAAGACCCTTCACAAGGGAAGCTGCGAAAAAGACTTAATGCGGGATGCAGTGCTGGCGTTTGCAGAAAAATAAATGTTGGATTTTCCTTTATCTTGGCAGGATTTTTTCTTTGTGTATAGAACTTTAATAGTATTAAGGAATTTTCCTTCGTGGCGTTGATTCTATAATAAAAAGGAGAGGTAGAAAGCATGGCTGACATTGATTTGACCAAGTACGGCATTACCGGGACGACGGAGGTTGTCCACAATCCTTCCTATGAATATCTGTTTGACGAGGAGATGAAGCCGGAACTGACGGGCTACGACAAAGGGCAGCTCACGGAACTTGACGCCGTGAATGTTATGACGGGCGAATTCACGGGCCGTTCACCGAAGGACAAGTTCATCGTCATGGACGAGAATTCCAAGGATACGGTCTGGTGGACCTCCGAAGGCTATCCGAACGACAACCATCCCGCGTCGAAGGAGACTTGGGAGGCGGTCAAGAAGCTGGCGCAAGAGGAGCTTTCCAATAAGAAGCTTTATGTCGTTGATGCGTTCTGCGGCGCGAACAAGGACACCCGCATGGCAGTCCGCTTCATCATGGAGGTGGCCTGGCAGGCGCACTTTATCCGCAATATGTTCATCAAGCCGACGGATGAGGAACTGAAAAACTTCAAGCCGGACTTCGTGGTTTACAACGCGTCGAAGGCGAAAGTCAAAAACTTCAAGGAGTTGGGACTGAACTCGGAGACGGCGGTAGTGTTCAACATCACGAGCCGCGAGCAGGTCATTATCCATACATGGTACGGCGGCGAGATGAAGAAGGGCATGTTCTCGATGATGAACTACTATCTGCCGCTGAAGGGCATTGCCGCCATGCATTGCTCGGCGAACACCGATATGAACGGAGAGAACACCGCAATCTTCTTCGGCCTTTCCGGCACGGGCAAGACGACGCTCTCCACCGATCCGAAGCGTCTCCTGATTGGCGACGACGAGCACGGCTGGGATGACAAGGGCGTGTTCAACTTCGAGGGCGGCTGCTATGCGAAGGTCATCAACCTCGACAAGGATTCCGAGCCGGACATCTACAACGCGATCAAGCGCAACGCGCTCCTTGAGAACGTCACGGTGGACAAGAACGGCAAGATCGATTTCGACGACAAGAGCGTGACGGAGAATACGCGCGTTTCTTATCCGATCGACCATATCAAGAACATCGTGAAGCCGATTTCCGCCGCGCCTCCGGCAAAGAGCGTCATCTTCCTCTCTGCGGACGCTTTCGGCGTGCTGCCGCCGGTCTCGATCCTGACGCCGGAGCAGACAAAGTATTACTTCCTGTCCGGCTTCACGGCGAAGCTGGCGGGCACTGAGCGAGGCATCACCGAGCCGACGCCGACGTTCTCGTCCTGCTTCGGACAGGCGTTCCTCGAGCTGCATCCGACGAAGTACGGCGAAGAGCTCGTTCGCAAGATGAAGATGAGCGGCGCGAAGGCGTATCTCGTCAACACGGGCTGGAACGGCTCCGGCAAGCGCATCTCGATCAAGGATACGCGCGGCATCATCGACGCGATTCTCGGCGGCGCGATTAAGACGGCTCCGACGAAGAAGATTCCGCTGTTCAACCTCGAAGTGCCGACGGAGCTTGAAGGCGTCGATCCGAAGATTCTCGATCCGCGCGACACCTACAAGGACGTTTCCGAGTGGGAGAAGAAGGCGAAAGACCTCGCCGCGCGCTTCATCAAGAACTTCAAGAAATACGAGACGAACGACGAAGGCAAGGCGCTCGTCGCAGCAGGCCCGCAGCTCTGATTGAAGTTTTGCGGACAGCATGAAATCATTGAACGGCCGCTCATGAAGATTGTTTCATGGGCGGTCGTTTTTTAGGTGTGTTTGCGGAATGTGATTATGTAAAGTTTTGCGACTATTCAAGATGAAAAAATTGTCCCACAAGAAAAGGTTTTCAAACGACGGTCAATTTGCTATAGTTATAGAGGCAGTTATCTGAATCTTCCACGGCTTTCCGATGGAAGCGCGGGTTAATAGTTCCCGCGGACAAATCCTTAACTATGCGAAGGAGGCAGATTATGGGACTTATCAAAGCTGCAATGGGCGCCGCGGGCGGCGTGCTCGCCGATCAGTGGAAAGAATTCTTCTACTGCGAGAGCCTGAGCGCAGACATTTTGGTGGCGAAGGGACAGAAACGTACGAGCTCGCAGGGGCGCAGTTCCAATACGAGCGCCGAGGACAACGTCATTTCCAACGGCTCCGGTATCGCGGTCAATGACGGACAGTGCATGATCATCGTACAGAATGGCGAGGTCGTAGAGGTTTGCGCCGAGCCGGGGCAGTTCACTTACGATACGTCCAGCGAGCCGTCGGTCTTCTCGGGTGACCTCGGAGAGAGCATTATCGCTTCCTTTAAGCAAATGGGTAAGCGCTTTGCCTTCGGCGGCGATCCGGGGAAGGATCAGCGCGTCTATTATTTCAACACGAAGGAGATTATCGGCAACAAATACGGTACGCCGACGCCGATTTCTTTCCGCGTGGTGGATCAGGGCGCGGGCATTGACGCCGACTTTGATATCAAGTGCTTCGGCGAGTACAGCTATCATATCGTAGACCCGATTCTTTTCTACAAGAAGGTTTGCGGCAATGTTGAAAGCGAGTACAGCCGCAAGGAAATCGACAGTCAGCTCAAGAGCGAGCTTCTGACGGCGCTCCAGCCGGCTTTCGCTAAGATCAGCGTTCTCGGCGCGCGTCCGAGCCAGCTCATCGGCTATACGAAGGAAATTGCGAATGCGCTGAAAGAGGAGCTTTCTCAGGACTGGACACAGGGACGCGGCATCGAGGTCGTCAAGTTCGGTATCTCGAACATCAGCATGACCGACGAGGACAAGCAGCGCCTGAAGGATATGCAGGTCGTTCGCGACGCGAACACGGCAGGCCGTGCGATGGCAGCGGCAGCGGCCGGCGCGATGCGCGACGCAGCGAAGAACGAAGGCGGCATGGGCGCGATGGGCGCGTTCATGGGCATGGGCATGGCAGGAAACATGGGCGGCGGCAACGCGGCCAATCTCTTCGCCATGGGCCAGCAGCAACAGCAGATGCAGCAGCCAATGCAGCAGCAGGCGGCTCCTGCGGCGGCAGGCTGGACTTGCGCTTGCGGGCAGGCCGGCAACACCGGAAAGTTCTGTACGGCTTGCGGCAAGCCGCAGCCCGCTCCGGCGGAGGCATGGACTTGCGCCTGCGGACAAGGCGGCAATACGGGCAAGTTCTGCACCGCGTGCGGAAAGCCGAAGCCGGAGGGCGGCGACGGCTGGAAGTGCTCCTGCGGCGCAGTCAATCAGGGGAATTTCTGCCAGGGTTGCGGCGCGAAGCGCCCGGCAGGCGAGCCGCTTTACAAGTGCGATAAATGCGGCTGGAATCCGCCGGATCCGAAGAATCCGCCGAAGTTCTGCCCGCAGTGCGGCGATCCGTTCGACGATAACGACAAGGTATGAAGAAAATAACGTAGCGCAAAAAAACATCGTTCCCGATTTTGGGAACGATGTTTTTTTGCGTTTGTATCGAGCGGTTACGGTGCGGCGGATTTGTCTCCCGTCCATTTATCCGTGAAGGCGAGGACGGTTGGGAAGTAGTTTTTCGCTTGATAGAGCGCGCCGTGACCGATCTTGTCTATGACGAGCTTCTCCTTTGAGAACGAGGGGGAAGCGTCATACAGCTGCTGCATCATGGCGAAGGGGACGAGCCGGTCTGCCGTGCCGTGGATGAAAAGCGTCGGCAGGCTCGAACGGCGGACGGTTTCCAGAGGTTTTGCCTTGCGGAAAGAGAAGCCCGCACGATGCTCGCATATCAGGTCGATAAAGTCGAGAATCGGATAGGCCGGCATCGACAGGATTTTGTCGATTTCCACCGTAAAAAGCGAATACGCATCGGCATAGCCGCTGTCTTCGACGACGGCGACGACGTTCTTCGGAAGGTCTTCTCCTTCTGCGAGAATGACCGCCGCTGCGCCCATGGAGACGCCATGCAGTACGATGCGGGCGCTTGGGTCTTTTTCCACGATGCGTCGCGTCCAGTCCGCCACATCTCGCGCTTCCAGCGCGCCCATTGTGATGTATTGTCCTTCGCTGTCGCCGCAGGCGCGCAGGTCGGGCGTTACGACATGGTAATCGCGAGCCAGGTATTCTTTCGAGTAATGCCAGGCGTGTTCTTTCGACAGGCCGTAGCCGTGCAGCAGAAGCACCCAGCGGTGGCTGCTTTTTTTCGGTTTGAGATGTGTCGCGCAAAGCGAGAGATTGTCAAAGGACTGAATCCTCCAGTCTTCGGCGGCGTATTCCGGCTTTGACGCGGAAAGGATATTTTGACCGTTTCCTTCGATGGCGCTGCGAAATACGGCGGGGGGCGCGTCCGGGTTTGTGGCCGTACCGCGCCGGAGCGCCATATCGACGAGGAAGCTCCCAACGAGGTAAAAGGCGCCCGCGCAAAGTATCGTCGTCGTGAGTAATACGGTTACAATTGCTGTTGCCAATACGGTCAGCAGAGTTTTTTTCAAATGAATCAGCAACCTTCAGAGCGTTTTCTCTTTTTTTGCAGCGCTACGGAAATCAGGAAGACGGCAAGGCCGCCGAAGTCCGTGACCGCGCCGGGGATAATCATCAAAAGTCCGCCGCCGAAGAGTATGAGACGCTCCAGCATGTTCATGTCGGTCACAAGGTGGCCGATCAGCGACGAGGAGAGCGCGATCATACCGATCATTGCGGTGACAAGCGTTTGTACGAGCGCCATCGGCGTCGCGTCGATCATCAGGAGTACGGGGGACAGCACAAAGATGTACGGGATGATGAACGCGGCGATGGCGAGTTTCGAGGCATTGACGCCGGTCTTCAGCGCGTTGCCGCCGCTGATGGCCGCGCCGGCATAAGCGGCGAGCGCGACGGGAGGCGTGACGTCGGCGATAATGCCAAAATAGAAGACGAACATGTGCGCCGCGAGTACGGGGATTCCCATTTGCACCAGTGCGGGCGCGGCAATCGTCGAGGTGATGACGTAGTTCGCGGTGGTCGGTACGCCCATGCCGAGAAGCAGTGCGGTGATCATCGTGAAGAACATCGTCGGAAGTATCATACCACCAGCAAATGAAAGAAGTGCGGAAGCGAGCTTCAGACCGACGCCGGTTTTCGTGACGACGCCGATGATGATACCCGCCGAGGCGCAGGCGACGAGTACGCCGAGCACGGATTTTGCGCCGTTTTCGAGGCCGTGGACAATGTCCATGGGCTTCATGCGCGTGGAGGCGCGAAGGCTCGACGCGAGAATTGAAAGCACGATGGCGAAAAGCGCGGCGCGCATCGGCGTATAGCCGGACACCAAGAGATAAACGATTACGACCAAAGGCAGCGCGAGATGACCGCGCTCGCGGAAAATGTCCCAGGCCTTGGGAAGTTCCTCGCGGGGCATTCCTTTCAGGTGTTTACGCTTCGCCTCAAAATGGACGCCGAGCCAGACGCCGGTGAAGTAAAGCGCGGCGGGAATGACTGCGGCTTTTACGATTTCCACATAGGGGACGCCGACGAACTCAGCCATCAGGAACGCCGCCGCGCCCATGACCGGCGGCATGAGCTGCCCGCCGGTGGAAGCCGCCGCTTCGACTGCGCCCGCAAATTCTTTGTCGTATCCGAGCTTCTTCATCATCGGGATCGTGAAACTGCCCGTGCCGGCCACATTCGCCACCGAACTGCCGGATACGGTGCCCATGAGCCCGCTGGACAGCACCGCGACTTTCGCGGGGCCGCCGCTGGCCCAGCCCGCGACCGCGTTCGCAAGGTCGATAAAGAATTTCCCGAGCCCCGTGGATTCGAGGTACGCGCCGAACAAGATGAAAAGGAAGATGAACGTCGAGGAAACGCCCATCGGAATACCGAAAATTCCCTCTGTGGTGTAGAAAAGATGGCCGACGAGCTGCTGCGGCGTCAACCCGCGATGGGCGAGCATACCGGGCATTTCGGGTCCGAGAAACGCATAGGTGAGAAAGAGCAGCACGACGCAGACCATCGGAATGCCGACGACGCGTCGCGTCGCCTCGATAACGAGCAGGACGCCGACGAGGCCGACGAGAAAGTCCGTGTCGGTGACGGTGCCCGCGCGCAGCACCAACTCCTGATACTCAATCACGAGATATGCGGGGGCCGCCGCGCCGAGAATCGCCAGCACGAGATCGATCGGGTGGACGCCGTCCTCGGACCACGCACGGCGCGTCGGGTACAGAAGATAGACCAGCGCGAGGCCGAACCCAAGGTGTATCGCGCGCTGGAGCTGGGCGTCGAGCACGCCGAAAATCGCCGTGTACAGCTGGAACACTGAAAAGGCGATGGCCAGCGCGGAAACGAATTTCGCCATGAAACCCGTATGGACAAGGGCGTTCGACTCCTTGTCGTATTTTTTCAGCGCGTCGTCGGCGAACTGTTTGTGTTTATCGTCAGTTGTCATGGAATTTCAAGCCTTTCAATAGTATCTAGTAGTTAATCCAAAGGCGCCACCACGGCGTAATCGTCACGCGGACGAGACTGCCGAGAGGAACGCGGTCATACAGAGGAATCGTTTCGTTTGGGAGAAAAAGCGTCAGCTCCGTGGATACGCCGGGACGAAGGGCGATCTCACGCATCGGACGGTTCATGTCGTCCATGACGAAAAAGTCTCCCTCATGGCGAAAACTGCCGTCCGCAT
>JAFZRW010000056.1 GCA_017619685.1 Schwartzia sp. (in: firmicutes) | reverse complement strand
TTTGATTTTTGCCACATAATCCTCATAGAGCCGTTTCGCGAAAAAAATCGCGTATGCGCTGAAATGCAGGGAACGCGCGGTTTCCTCCAGCCGCGTTTCCTCCGGTTCCAAAAGCGCCGCGCTGATCGCGCCGCGCTCGGGCGGAGCGGCGATTATATCCGGCACTACGCGAAGCTGCGCGAATCCAGACAATATCTGTATCGTATGCCGCACCGCCGCCGCATGGCGAATGAAAAAATCTTCGAGCGTGGCCGAGGGCATCTGATAGGCCCGAAACTGCTCAAACTGCTTCAGTATTTCGTCTTTGATCCGCCGCTGCAGTCTTTTGCTCGCCGAAAGTCCGCTGATATAATTCAGGAGCATCACGCCTCGGCGCTGAATATGACCGAAAAAAACCGTATTCTTGTATTCGGCAAATCCAACGTCCGGACACGGAAGATTGATTTCCTCCCCCGAAAACAGATTCGTGCAGACGGCGACGTCCTCGTCCAGATAGTTCACGCAAAAGACCGTCAGCTTTGCGCGCATCAAATCACGAAGCACGTACTGCTGCTCCGTCGAAAGGCGGTCTTTTTCCGCTTCAAGGTAATATCGGACGATGGAAAGGTCGTCCTCTTTTCGGTGATAATCGAAAAAGAAGTAGTCCCAAAAGCTCAGCCACCAATTTTCGTCCGCGTTTTCCGGCTTGATGTACGGTCCGGAAAAAAGCATGATTGCACGGGCAAAATCCTGTCGGTGCTCATCCCGCTGGAAATAAGCGATCATATCTGTGACGAGTCCGTCCAGCAGTTCGTTCAGATGATCCAGCGCATCTTCGTCGATTTCTTCCGTATGCTCCAGCGTATCGCAAAATTCATCGTAGTTTTGCCGCTCCGGTATGGCGAAAACGCCGTTTTCATAAAACAGCGCGCGGCTTTCCCGCAGGACGGTGTGTACTTCCTCATCGTCGGGCGTCATCGCCTGCAGGAAGTCGTTCAGATAGGAAAAGAACAGTTCGACGTTCTGCTCGATCAGGCGGAGTTTCGGACGGGCGGAAGCATAGATATGAAACAGCTCGACATAGTCGTAGCGGGTCAAAAGATAGAACGCGCCCAGTTTTCGCTGCACCATGAAAGCCAGCAGCGTCGATACGACGCCAAAAATGCGCCGCAGCAGCGCGTCCGTCTTGCCCTGCCAGGCCAGCTCGCGAAAATATCGCTCCATACGCGTTTTTCGCACAATCATATTCGATTCTTTTTTCCGTTGATAGAAAAGTTCTATCTTTCGGTACACATTATCCGTCGCCACAAAAACCTCCGCGATTTTCCCCGACGTGACTGCTCATGGAAATAGTAAAGCACATCTATGGTTTTGTCAATTTACGTTACGGTTTGGATTTTTCGACGCCTTTATGATATGATACGTTTATATATTTTCGGGAGGGATAAACCTTGAGTGAATCGAATTGCGATCAGGACTGCAAAACCTGCGGCAGCGAATGCGACCAGCGCAGAGAAGCGCAAAGTCTTCGCGCAGAGCCGCATGAGCTCAGCAGCGTAAAACATGTCGTCGCCGTGATGAGCGGAAAAGGCGGCGTCGGCAAATCTCTCGTAACGGCGCTTTCCGCAACGGCGATGTGTCAGGCCGGATATTCCGTCGGCATTCTGGACGCCGACATCACAGGCCCGTCCATTCCAAAATTGTTCGGCGTCAGCGGGGTCGTTCAGGGCTCGGAAACCGGCGCGTATCCGCTGGTCAGCGACGGCGGCATCCAGATCATGTCGATGAATCTCCTGCTGCCAAACGATACCGATCCCGTCCTCTGGCGCGGGCCGATCATCGCGAGCGTCGTCAAGCAATTCTGGCAGGAAATCATTTGGAACAACGTCGATTATCTTTTTGTCGATATGCCGCCGGGAACGGGCGACGTACCGCTGACCGTTTTCCAATCCCTGCCGATCGACGGCATTCTCGTCGTGACTTCTCCGCAGGATCTCGCGCTGATGATCGTGGAAAAAGCCGTAAACATGGCGAAAATGATGGAAGTTCCCATCTTGGGACTGATGGAAAACATGGCTTCTTTCCGCTGCCCCGATTGCGGGAAGGAACATCATATTTTCGGCGAAAGCCACCTTCCGTCTGTCGCGGCGAAATACGATCTGCCGGTGCTCGGCCATATCCCCATCGATCCTCGTCTCGCCGCCGCCTGCGACGCGGGCGAAATCGAGACGTTTGAAGGACACTGGCTCGACCGCGCCGTCGAAGCGATAAAGACGATGGACAAAAAGTGATCCGACGTCACTTCTGTTCCGCGTTCATTTTTCGCCATTCCTGCGGCGTGACGGAAAACTGCGCTTTGAACGCCCGGAAAAAAACGGTGTAATCCGAAAAGCCGGACGCCGCGCCGACGTCTGCGACGGATTGCTCCGGCGATTCCGCCAAAAGCGCCCGCGCATGTAAAAGCCGCTTCATCGTGACGTACCGGTGCAAGCTGTAGCCTGTCGCCGCCTTGAATCGGCGCATCAGGTAATATTTGCTGAGGTAGGCTTGTTTTGCCAGCGCGTCCGCAGACAAATCCCCGGACAAATTATTTCCGATATACCCGAGCAGAGGCTGGATTTTCTCGTCCGCCTCTGCTTCTTTTACTGTATCCAGCGCATGAGAAAAAAGGGCGCGATGCAGGAGGATCATAAACTCCACAAAAAGCGCTTCCATATAAAGCGTTTTGGCGAAGCCTTTTTCCCGCGCGGTTTCCTCCAGTTTTTCCATTTGCAGCAGAAGGCTTTGCGTATATCCCTTCGCGATGCGCATCACCCCCGCTTCGCCCGGCGCGCGCTGGAAGCATGTCGAGAGATCCGCTCCGGGGCGCGATACGCGGGAAAGAAAAGCGGGCGCGATGTAGATGACGATACGCTCGTAAGGTTTTTTCCCGTCGATGACGGGACGGTGAATCTCTCCCGCCCGCACAAGCGCTATATCGTGAGCGCCAAGCGGATATGACGTTCCTTCGACGATATAGTCGCCGTGTACGTCGAGAAACAAAATGATTTTATGGAAATCATGATAGTGAAACGGAATCGGACGCGGCATCGGGCTGTTCAGGCGGAACACTTTGAAATCCTGCACCAGATACCCTTTCTTCTCATATTCCGGCATATCGTTCACCTCAAAATGATCTTTGTCATTATTATAGCACGTTTTGCAATATAAAATGCAAAAAATGCCATTTACCGGCCATATCTTGCCTGCTATACTGTGCATGCAAACAGAAAGGAACTTGTCCGACGCAGGTCGGCGTTGACGGAGGCGAGAAAAATGCGGGAATTGGAAAAGATTACGCTGAACGGGGTTCGTTATATCGTATGGGACGAGCTGCGCGGGACATGCCCGCAGGCCGACGGTATAGCGCTTCTTCTTTCCTCCCGCAACGGCGTCGGCGCAGACGCGCTTCTCGTGATTCCGGAAAATCGCCCCTTGGCTGTCCGTGCATACGCAAAAGACGGGCATGAGATCGACGTCGATGAAAACGCGCGCAGCGCGGCTTCCCTCGCTCTCGAAAAACTGACGATGCTGTCCGCGGGTGCGAAAAACAGCGAGAGCGCAAGCGCTGTCGACCGCATTGAGGTTCGCCTCACGGATGCCTTCTGCCGCCGTCTTTTCCACGACGGAAAAAGCGCGCGCATCGCAGGCTGAAAATAACCACAAAAAACAAAACAGGCTTCAAGATTGCTGTCGGGCAACTTTGAAGCCTGTTTTTTTGCGTAAATTTTACAGCGCTTTGACGGCGGCGTCCATCGTCTCTCCGATCGGCGTCCGCAGGACGAGCTCGGCCGAACGATCCGCGCGCGTTTCGGTCTTGTTGATGACGACAAGATGTTTGCCGTGGAAATAACGGATAAATCCTGCCGCCGGATAAACGACGAGAGACGTCCCTCCGATAATCAAGGTGTCCGCGCGGGCAATGGCGTCCGCCGCGTTCTGCATGATTTCGCCGTCCAGGGGCTCTTCGTAGAGCACGACGTCCGGTTTTACCAGCCCGCCGCATTTTT
>JAFZRW010000055.1 GCA_017619685.1 Schwartzia sp. (in: firmicutes) | reverse complement strand
GAACGGCATTCATATCAGTCCGGCGGGCGTGATGGCGAAGCTGCTCGCACCGCTTTCCGCGCGCGTTGAGATATTGCGGGGCGACGCGCGGGCGAACGCGGCGGACGTCGACGAAGTGCTCGCGCTCGCGCTTCGCGAGGGAGAGGATATTTCGGTGCGCGCGGAAGGGGACGACGCGGAAAAAGCGATGGAAATCGTCTGTGCGGTTATGCGCGAAGGCGTCAAGATGCTTACGCATTTTCAGGCGCCTTCCAATCAGAAGAAAACCGCGCCGCTGCTTACGGCGATCGCTTCCGGCGTTCGTATCGGACGGATCCGTCAAATCGCCGACGATTTTGATACGTGGCTTGCTTCCTATAAAAAAGGGGAGCCGATGGAAGAAGCGCGGCGTTTCGGAGAGGCGGTCAGGACGTTCGGCGCGCGGCTGGAAGCGGCGAGCCGCGACTCTGCCCGCGCGGGGGAGACGCGAGAGCAGCTGATCCTCGACGCCTATAAGATGATGGCGGACGCGCCGGGCTTCCATGCGGAAGTCGGGCGCGCGATCAACAAAGGCGTTTCCGCGCCCGAGGCGGTCCTGGCGGCGAAAGAGACTTTGGCGAAGACGATGCTTTTGCAGGAGCGTGCAGGCGATCAGCGGGAGGTTGGAAGAAGCATCGCACGCATCCTGCTCGGGGTTCCCGAAGCTTCGGATTTTGAAGACGGCATACCCCTGATTCTCGCGGGGGAAGAGGTATCGCCGGAACTGATGGCGCGTTTTCCCGGCGATCGGCTTGCCGGCATCGTCGAAAGCTGCGGTAGTCCGACCGGGCACGCGGCGATTCTTGCGCGTATGCGCGGAATCCCGGCGCTGCTTGATTACGCCGACATAAGATCGCTGTCGGACGGGGCGACAGCAATCATCGACGGGGAAAAGCAGACGATTGTCGTCAATCCGTCCGAGGAAGAGCTTCGAGCGGCGCGCGAGACTATGGAAAAAGAACAGGAAGAGGCGCGCCGTTTGCTGGAGGAGTCCGGGCCTGTCCGGACGACAGACGGAACGGAGATCACGCTTCGCGCGAATGTCAGCTCCGCTGGAGAGATTGCAGCGTCGCAGGAAATCGGAGCGGAGGGCGTCGGCCTTTTCCGCTCGGAGTTTTTGTTCCTCGGGCGAGAAGACCTGCCGTCGGAGGACGAGCAGGCGGAGGCTTACGCCAGCGCCGCGAAAGCATGCGGCGGGAAGCCCTGCGTGATCCGCACGTTGGACGCGGGCGGCGACAAGGATATTCCGGCGCTGCATTTGCCGAAAGAAGCGAATCCGTTTCTCGGCGTCCGCGCGATCCGCGTGAGCCTTGCAAGGCCGGAGCTGCTTGCGGCACAGCTTCGCGCCGTTTTGCGCGCGGCGAAAGACGGTGCGGTTGCGCTCCTTTTGCCGATGATCGTTTCCGTGGAGGAGATCGTTACGGTTCGCAAAGCGCTGGACTGCGAGCGGCGCGCTCTTTTCGGAGACGGCGACGCGCCGAGTGTTCCTGTGGGCGTCATGATCGAGACGCCCGCCGCGGTGCTGACCGCCGACGTGCTCGCGAAGCACGCTGATTTTTTCAGTATCGGTACGAACGATCTTGCGCAATATACGCTGGCCGCCGACCGGACGAACGCTGCTCTCGCCGCGGCAGCCGATCTCGACGCGATGTTTCACCCGGCGGTGCTTCGACTGATTCAAATGACCGTGGAGGCGGGGGAGAAGGAAGGAATTCCCGTCGCCGTCTGTGGGGAAATGGCGGCCGAGCCTTTGGCAGTGCCGCTCCTTCTGGGACTCGGCGTAAGGATCTTGAGCCTTGCTCCGGCTATGCTTCCGCGCATTCGAGCCGTCGTGCGAAAGACTTCCCTCGCGAAAGCGGCTGCGCTTGCCGGAGAAGCGCTCCGCTGCGAGACTGCCGCTAAGGTACGGGCGATCGCGAAGTCGGCGGCGCAATGAATACATTTGCTTTTCATTGACACCCCGCAGGGCGGATGCTATCATTAAATAGTGAAAGTCCATCGGGACAAAGGCGTCTCGCTGGGCCTGTTTCTTATGCATAATGGAGGAGGAGCACTAAATGATTCCACGCTATACGAATCCGGAGATGGGAAATCTTTGGTCGCTGCGGCATGAATTTGAAGAAATTCTCGCAGTGGAGATTGCGGCCTGCGAGGCGATGGCGGAACTGGGCGAGATTCCGAAAGAGGCGGCGAAGAATATCCGCGAGAAAGCGGATTTCGATCTCGACCGCGTCCACGAGATCGAGAAGGTCACGAATCACGACATCATCGCGTTTTTGACGAACGTGGCCGAGTACGTCGGCGACGACTCGAAATATATCCATAAAGGACTGACTTCCAGCGACGTCAAGGACACCGCCCTCGGCGTCATGATGAAAAAGTCGGCGGACATTATCCTGGACGACCTGAGAAAATTCCGCGCGGTGTTGGCGCGTCGCGCCGTGGAGTTCAAGCACACGCCCTGCATCGGGCGCACCCACGGCATTCACGCGGAGCCGATGACCTTCGGATTGAAGCTCCTGCTCTGGATGGACGAAGTGGACCGCGACATCGAGCGCGTCGAGCACGCGCAGAAGATCGTCGCGGTGGGCAAGCTGTCCGGCGCGGTGGGCACCTACTCGAACATCGACCCGCGCATCGAGAAGATGGTCTGCGAGAAGCTGGGATTGACGCCCGCGAAGCTCGCGACGCAGGTCATTCAGCGCGACCGTCATGCCGAGTATATGACGACGCTGGCCATCGTCGCCAGTTCCTTTGAGAAGTTCGCGACGGAAGTTCGCAATCTCCAGCGTACCGACATTCGCGAGGCGGAGGAATATTTCAGCCCGGGACAGAAGGGCTCGTCGGCCATGCCTCATAAGCGCAACCCGATCACCTGCGAGCGCGTGGCCGGCATGGCGCGCCTCGTGCGCGGCAACGCATTGGCCTCGATGGAGGATATCACGCTCTGGCACGAGCGCGACATTTCCCATTCGTCGGTAGAGCGCGTGATCCTGCCGGACAGCACCATCAATGTCGATTACTGCGTGCGGAAATTCACGAACATCATGGACAAGCTGCTCGTTTACCCGGACGCGATGCTTGCGAATATGGGAAAGACCGGCGGCCTGATCTACAGCCAGCGTATCCTTCTCGCCATCGTCTCGAAGGGCGTGCTGCGCGAGGACGCTTACGCTTGGGTGCAGCGCAACGCGATGAAGCGCTGGCTCGAAAAAGAGGACTTCAAGACGAACGTCGAGAAAGACGCCGATATCACGAAGTACCTGACGAAGGAAGAAATCGACGAGTGCTTTGATTACAAGTGGTTCCTGCGCAACGTCGATATGATCTTCGAGCGCTTCGGACTGTGAAGCAATTCATTTATATATTAGGAAAGATTAAGGAGATGTAAGTCATGCCAGCAGTAGAAGTCATGGGAACTCAGTGGGGCGACGAAGGGAAAGGCAAGATCGTCGACTATCTCGCCCAGCAGGCGGACGTCGTCGTTCGCTATCAGGGCGGCTCCAACGCCGGTCATACCGTTTCGGTCAACGGCGAGGAGTATAAGCTGCGTTTGCTTCCTTCGGGTATCCTTTACAAAGGAACGTATTGCGTCGTAGCAAACGGCGTCGTCGTCGATCCGAAAGTCATGCTCGAAGAGATGGACGCGATGGAAAAACGCGGTATCGACGTTTCGGGCATCCGCCTGTCGAACCGCGCCCATGTGGTGCT
>JAFZRW010000054.1 GCA_017619685.1 Schwartzia sp. (in: firmicutes) | reverse complement strand
TCGATGCCCGGGCCGTATTTTCGCTCCAGTTTGTCGATGACGTCCATGCGCGTCTGCAGCGCGTCGAGCCGCTGCGGATCAAACTCCACGCTGTCCATGTAATTCTGCACGGTGTAGAAAACTTCCTTGAGCTGGCAAACGGCGTCCTCCACCATAGGCGCGGCGTCGTCGAAAACCGTGTCAAACTGGCCGAGCGTCTCGATGCGCCGCTGCAGCTCGCCGATTTCCGCAAGAATGCCCTCGCTCTCCGCGCCGCCGCCAAGCAAGGCGGCCGCTTCGCCGACGTTTTCCGTGATGCGCTCGGCGTTGGAAAGACGGTTGATTTCCGCCTCCAGTTCCTCGTCCTCGTTTGGGCGAAGTTCGGCGTCTCCGATTTCCTTCGCCTGCCATTTGAGCATATCGAGACGGTCGGCGGACGTCCCCGCCGACGCTTTCATTTCCGCCAGCTTATCCGACGCATCTTTCCATGCGCGGTACGCTTCTTCATAAGACGCGCGAAGTTTCGGAATCTCCGCGTCGCTGCCGTCCAGCAGCGCAAACTGGTTCTCCGCGCGCACGAGCGCGAGATTCTCGTGCTGGCCGTGGACGTCCACGAGGAACTCGCCGATGGCGCGAAGCGTGGCGACCGTCACATGACAGCCGTTGACGAGAATGACGTTTTTCCCTTTCGTCGTAATCTGCCGCGTGACGATCAATGAATCGTCCTCGTCGTCGATGGCCTGCTCTGCCATGAGCTCGTGCAGCCGCGTCTCCCCCGCGATATCGAAAATCGCCTCCACGCGCAGCCAGTCGCAGCCGGTGCGAATCACGTCCGCCGAAAGCCGATGGCCGAGCACCGCGCCGAGCGCGTCGATCAGAATGGACTTGCCCGCGCCCGTTTCGCCGGTCAATATATTGAGACCCGCGTCGAAATTAATCTCGACGTGTTCGAGCAGCGCAAAGTTCCATACCGTCAGCGTCTTCAGCATGATGCTACCTCCCCCCGCCCAAGAGCGCCCGCATACGTTCCGCAACGGAGGATGCAGTTTTTCCCTGCCGGATAGCGACGAAAATCGTATCGTCTCCGGCGACCGTTCCGATGATTTCCGGCTGTTTCGCTCCGTCGAGCGCGGACGCCACGGCGTTCGCCATGCCCGGAAGCGTCCGCACGACGACGAGATTGCCGCTGGCTTCAATGCCCGTGACCGCGTCGCGGAAAAGATTCTCCAGGCGATTCTCTCCGCGTACGCCGCCCGACTCCGGCAGCGCGTATCGGGAGCGTCCCCCGCCCATCGGCTTCTTGACGAGCATCAATTCCTTGATATCACGCGAAACGGTGGCCTGCGTCACCTTGATATTCTCCCGCCGCAGGAACTCCGTCAGTTCTTCCTGCGTCTCGATGATATTCTTTTCTACGATTTCCCGAATCTTTTCCTGTCGGCGCGATTTCATCAATCCGCCCTCCCGCTTTAAGAATTGTAAAGAAGTTTCGTGCGGATCGTCTGATAATACGGCTTGTCGTCGAACTTGACGATTTTCGCCGGAACCTCGGCGCGGCGCACGATGACCACGTCCCCCGGCTGCAAATGAAAACTCTCCTGCCCGTCGAACGTGACGATAATATCCCGGTGCAGCGCCGCGATGTCGATCTTGATCTCATCGTCCTCGTCCATGACCATCGGACGCGCATTGAACGTATGCGGGCAAATCGGCGTCAGGAGCAGCGCTTTGATCTTCGGATTGATCAGAGGACCGCCCGCCGAAAGCGAATACGCCGTCGAGCCCGTGGCCGTCGAGACGATCAGTCCGTCGGCTTTATAATCCATGACGCGGCAGCCGTCCACCGTGAGGCCGAGCTGAAGCATACGCGCCGCGCCGCCTTTCGTCACCACGACGTCGTTGATCGCGTGCCCGAGGAAACGCTCTCCGCCTTCGCCGCTCTGCACAAAGCCGGAAATGACCATACGCTCTTCCAGATAATATTTACCCTGAAGGATTTTTTCCAGTTTGCTTTCGAGCTCCGCAAGCTCGATATCGGCAAGGAATCCAAAAGTGCCGATATTTATGCCGCAAACGGGAACGTTTTTTTCGTAGACGCGGCGGCAAACCCCGAGCAGCGTGCCGTCGCCGCCGATGGAAAGCGCCATGTCCATCGGCTGACGCTCGATGTCCTCGACGCCGTATCCATCGCAATGAAAGAACGACGCGCCGTCCATCGGCAGCATCAAGCGTACCTCCTTATCCGAAAAGAAACGGATGATACGCGCAAGCACCTCCGGCGCGTCCTTTTTTTCGATATTCGGAAAAACCGCGATATTTCGCATTATCGTTCTTCCTTCCCTTTCCCGTTCAGCTGTTCATGCGCTTCGGCGACGACCTCGGCAATCTGTGAATCCGTCACGTCCTCCGCCCCGTCGCCCGTCTGGAGCAAATGCAATAAATACTCGATATTCCCTTCCGGCCCTTTGATCGGGGAAAACGTCAATCCTGCGGGGAAAAAACCGATTTCCCGGCTGTAGGCCGCCACTTCCCGGATCACCGTCTTATGCGCTTCCGGATCGCGCACGACGCCTTTTTTTCCGACGTTCTCGCGCCCCGCCTCAAACTGCGGCTTGACGAGCGCGACGACCTCTCCTCCCGCCCCGAGCAGCGCCTTTACGGGCTCGAGCACCTTCGTCAGCGAAATGAACGCGACGTCGATGGACGCGAAATCGATCAGCTCGCCCACATCCTCCGGGCGCACATAGCGGATATTCGTGCGCTCCATATTCACGACCCGCGGATTGCTCCGAAGTTTCCATGCCAGCTGCCCGTAGCCGACGTCGATCGCGAAGACCTTCGACGCGCCGCGCTGAAGCGCGCAGTCCGTAAACCCGCCCGTCGAGGCCCCGATGTCGGCGGCAACTTTCCCGTCGAGGGAAATGCCGAAAACCTCCATCGCTTTTTCCAGCTTGAGCCCGCCGCGGCTCACATAGGGAAGCGCGTTCCCCAAAATGCGCAGCTCCGCGTCCTCCTTGACCATCGTGCCCGCCTTGTCGACCTTCTGACCGTTCACGAGCACAAGTCCGGCCATCAGCGTCGTTTTCGCCTTCTCGCGCGTCTCGGCAAGCCCTCGCTTTACGAGCAGTACGTCCAGCCGTTCCTTTGCCATGCTATGAAATCTCCGTCCATTTTTCCATGATCTTGTCCGCGACTTGTTCCGGCAAAAGCCCGAAGGCTTCTAAAAGTTTCGCCCGCGCGCCCTGCGGTACGAAGCGGTCGGGAATTCCGATACGCAGAAGCGGGAGCGTATGCCCCGCGTCCGCCATGTACTCCGCCGCCGCCGCGCCGAATCCTCCCGCCAGCGCGTTCTCTTCCAGCGTCACGACAAGCTTCGACGAAGCCGCGGCCTCGTCGATGACTTCCGTATCCAAAGGCTTCACAAAACGCATATTGACGACGGACGCGGACACGCCTTTTTCTTTCAGCAGCGCCGCCGCCTTCTGCGCCGCGTCCACCATCGTTCCCACCGCCAAAAGCGCAACGTCGCCGCCCTCGGACAGCCGCTCCGCCTTTCCGACCTCAATCTTGCGGAAGCCCTCCGAAAGCGGAACGCCGAGCCCCGCGCCGCGCGGATAGCGGATCGCCGTCGGTGAATCCATCAGAAGCGCCGTATAAAGCATATCGCGAAGCTCGTTCTCATCTTTCGGCACGAAAACCGTCATGCCCGGCATCGTCCGAAGATACGAGAGATCGAAAACGCCGTGATGCGTCGGCCCGTCCTC
>JAFZRW010000053.1 GCA_017619685.1 Schwartzia sp. (in: firmicutes) | reverse complement strand
GGTACATAATAGCTCATTTTTTAACGTCTCCTCAAAGCCGTTTTACTCGGCAAGATGATCGACAATAAACTTCGCCGTCTTGCGCCGCATGACCGTTACCGCAAGATCGCCCAAACGACCCTGTTGACGGACAATCTTCTGTACCTGCGCCGGCGTCGCATTGTAAAGCTGAGCCATCATCGCAATCTCCGTACGAATATCCTCTTCCGAGACTTCGATATTTTCCGCCTTTGCAACCGCTTCCAGCATCAAGTCCGTACGAACATTCTTCTCCGCCGTTTCACGATACTGATCGCGAAGTTTCGTCATATCGCCGCCCGAGATCTGCAGATATTGCTCAAACTTCATGCCCTGCTGCTCAAGACGCATCGCAAATTCGCGGAGCATCTGGTCGATGCGATCCTCAACCATGACCTCGGGAATATCCATGGAAGCATTCTCTGCCGCCTTATCAATAGCGGCCACGCGACGGTCGTTCTCCGCTTTCGACTCCGCCGCTTTTTCCAATTTTTCGCGTACGTCCTTCTTCAGCTCGTCGACCGTCTTGAAGATGCTGGCCTGCTGGACAAATTCGTCGTTCAGTTCCGGCAATACTTTGTTTTTCAGCTTATTGAGCTTGCAATGGAAGACGGCTTCCTTGCCCGAAAGGTTCTCCGAATGGTAATTCTCCGGGAACGTAACCTTGACGTCGCGCTCCTCGCCGACCTTCATGCCGACGAGCTGGTCCTCGAAGCCGGGAATAAAGCTTCCGGAGCCGAGACGAAGCGGATAATCATTCCCTTCTCCGCCTTCAAACGCTTCGCCGTCGACATAACCCTTAAAGTCGATGGTCGTAAGATCGCCCATCTTCGCTTCGGAACCTTCCGGCGCGTCCACCATCTGCGACTTGCGGTCGCGCATCTTGTCGATATGCTGGTCTACGGTCTCGTCCGTAACTTCCTCGACCTTCTTCTCGATTTTCAGGCCTTTGTATTCGCCGAGCGTAACCTCCGGCTTCGGCGTAATCGTCGCCTTCAGGATAAACGGCTTGCCTTCTTCCGCCTGAACGCGCTCAAAATTCGGATACGACGCAAGCTCTACCTTCTCCTCGGCAAGCGCCTTGTCAAAAACCTTCGGACCAAACTTTTCATAAGCTTCGTCGATAAGCGCTTCTTTTCCGATCCGCTGCTCTATGATATGACGCGGCGCCTTTCCGCGACGAAATCCAGGAATATTCACTTCTTTAGCGATGTTTTTCGCCGCCTGTGCGATGGCTTTATCCCATTCCTCTGCCGGTGCTTCAATCGTCAGAACGATCTGCTGATTTTCTCCATTTTCTCTGGAAACCTTCATAGTCTAAGATGACCTCCTATTTGACTCGAAGCGTAACGCGCTTCCTTTTCTTCCGCATCTGGATACCAACGGCGCAACAGCGCGATTCAAACAATCCAAACACGCCATACAAGGCATAATACCATAAATAGATGTGAAAGACAAGCCTAACTACCTATTTGAATGGGAAATCATTTTTCAGGTGAATTGCGAACCGCATATTAAAGCGCCGGAAAGGCTTCCCCTTCCGGCGCTTTTATAGTATCGTCAGACGTTCCCGTCCACCATTTCCTTCTGCTTCTTCCCGAGCATATCCGACAGTTTTTCGACGATGACATAGTAGACAGGGATCAGGAAGATACCGATGGCCGTCGCGCAAAGGCTGCCGCCGACGACGGCGATGCCCATGCCGTTTCGGGAGCCTGCGCCCGCGCCGGTAGCCACCGCCAGCGGCAAGCAGCCGAGGATGAACGCGAAGCTCGTCATCAGGATCGGACGGAGACGCATTCCCGCCGCCTTGATCGCGGCTTTCACCGTATCCATGCCGTTGTCCTTGTCCGCCTTGGCGAACTCGACGATCAGGATCGCGTTCTTCGCCGCGAGACCAATGATCATGATCAGGCCGATCTGCATATAGACGCTGTTCTCCTGACCGGTGATATACTCCGCGAGGTATGCGCCGAAGACGCCGGTCGGCACCGTCATCAGCACCGAGAACGGCACGCTCCAGCTCTCATAGAGCGCAGCAAGGCACAGGAACACGAAAAGCAGGGACATCATGAGCACCTGGCTCATCTTGCTGCCGGCCTTTTTCTCCTGACGGCTCTGACCCGACCAGTCGATGTTGAAGCCTGTCGGCGCGTTCTCACGCACGACCTCCTCGATGGCGTCCAGCGCCTGACCAGAGCTGTAGCCGACCGCCGGGTTACCCTGAATCGTGAGGCATCGGGATGCGTTGAAACGCGAGACAATCGAAGCGCCCGTATTGATGCGCGGATTGATCAGCGCGTCCAGCGGGATCATCGTGCCGATATTGTTCCGCACGAACACGAACTTCGCGGCCTCAACCTCGTTGCGGTAAGTCGTGTCCGACTGGAGCATGACCTTGTAAGTGCGGCCGAATCGGTTGAAGTCGTTGACCGCCGTGCCGCCGAAGTTCACCTGCAAAGCCGTGAAGACGTCGGACAGGTTCACGCCGAGCGTCTTGACCTTCTCGCGGTCGATGTCGAAATTGTAGCGCGGGGAGTTGATATTGAACGTGGTGTAGACGCCCTGAAGCTCCGGACGCTGATTCGCCGCCATGACGATCTTGTGGCCGATCTCATTGAGTTCTGCATCCGTATGGCCGGACATATCCTGAAGCTGCAGCGAGAAGCCGCCGACATTTCCGAGACCCGGAAGGGACGGCGGGTTGAACGCGATGACCGACGCCTCCGGATAGTTCACCGCGCCCATTTGGAAAATCCTGCCGATAAAAGAGTTCAGGCTCATCTCCTTGGACGTGCGCTCTTCCCAATCCTTCAGGCTGACAAAAATCGTACCTGCACTGGACTTCGCAGCCGACGTGGTGATGTCATAGCCGAAAACGGTCATGACATTGTCCACGCCGTCCATTTTGAGGACATCGGCCGCAAAGCGGTTCATCGTGTCCTCGGTGCGGTTCAGCGAAGTACCTTCCGGCATGGCCACATAAGCGATGAAATAGCCCTGGTCCTCTTCCGGCACGAAGGTGGTCGGAACCAATTCGTTCATTACATAAAACCCACCCAGGAACACGGCGAGGATAACGGCAGCCAGCTTCTGGCGAGCGATGAACCAGGCGACCTTGTCCGTGTACAGGTTCTTCATGCGATCGAACCAATCGTTGAACGTATGGAAGAATTTGTCGAGGACGCCGTTCTTTTTCGCGTTCGGATCATGCGGCTTCAGCAAAGTCGCGCAAAGCGCCGGCGTCAATGTCAGCGCCATGAAAGTCGAGAAGCACACGGAAACCGCCATGGTCAGCGCGAACTGCTTGTACAGAACGCCCGTCATACCGCCGAGGAACGCGACCGGCACGAACACCGCCACCAGCACGAACGTCGTACCGATGACCGCGCCCTGCACCTCGTCCATGGCGACCTGCGTCGCTTCCTTCGGCGGAAGGTGATCCTTCTCCATATGCTCTTCGACGTTCTCGACGACGACGATCGCGTCGTCGACGACGAGACCGATAGCAAGCACCATCGCGAACAGCGTCAGCGTATTGATGGTAAAATCGAAAACAATGAACGAAATAAAGGTCGCGATCATCGACACGGGCACCGCCAGCATCGGGATCAGCGTCGCGCGCCAGTTCTGAAGGAACACGAACACGACAAGCAGCACGATCAAAAGCGCCTCGACAAAAGTTTCGACCACTTCCGCCAATGACGCGGTGATGAACTTCGTATTGTCGACGATCTCGGTATAGGCCATATCCGGCGGGAAGTCTTTCTTCGCCGACTCGATGACCTTCTTGACCTCTTTGACGGTCTGCAGCGCGTTGGCGTCGTCGGTCAGCATGACCGCGAAGCCGACAGACTCCTCACCGTTCGTCGAAGTCTCTGTGGCAATTTGCATCTGCCCCGGAGCGATGCGGGCTATATCGCCGAGACGAACAAAGGAACCGTTCTCCCCCGCCTTGACGATGACGTTCTGGAAATCCTCCGGCG
>JAFZRW010000052.1 GCA_017619685.1 Schwartzia sp. (in: firmicutes) | reverse complement strand
TCTCGGCGCGAAGCTGTCGCATGCGACGGTGCTTCGCCGCTGCTGGGATATCCTCGGCGACGGACGCATCGCGCAGTTTGGCATACGGAGCGGCGAGGGGGCGGAATTCCGTTGGGCAGAAAAAGAAGGGCACACGTCGCTTCATCGGTTTGATTTTACTGGCCTGCGCGAGGCCGTGGCAGAATTTGCAGGAAAGCCTGTCTATTTCACCATCGACCTCGACGTGATGGACCCGTCCTGCTTCCCCGGCACGGGAACGCCGGAAGCGGGCGGCGTGACCTTCAAGGAGCTTTTGAGCGCGGCGCTTACCGTCATCGGCGGCGCGAACATCGGGGGGTGCGATATCGTGGAGCTTTCCCCGCCCCTCGACGAAAGCGGTGCGTCCACGGCAACGGCGCTGAAGGTCCTGCGGGAAATGCTGTTGGCGCTGGAAAAGCCGTTCTTGTCGCCGGCGAAAATATAAGGAGGTATTTTACTATGGGATTTTTTGATGATTTGAGCAAGGCGGCCAGCGATGTTGGCAAAGCAGCGGGAGAAGCAGCTCGGAACGTGCAGGAGTCTATGGCCGAGAACCAACGACAGGCACAGATTGCGAGGGCGGAGAGGTCGGCTCAGGATGCGGTAATTGCGGAGAAGGTGAAAGGAATCATCGTTACGACGGGCGATCTGCGTCAGGAGTATGAAATCATTCGGCCGGTTTTCTTCCAGGTTTCCAATAAAGGCATATTCAGTAGTAAATTCAGTAAGTTGGCCGAAAAGTACAGTGAGGAACTGAAGCAGCTGGAACAAAGCAGCAAGAGTGTGTTGGGCGAACTGGCGATGGGACTCTTTTTGAACGAATGGTCGGCCAACGAGGATGATTTTGAAAAAGCGTTCTTCATGGCGACGGAGGAATTGAAGCGCAAGGCGTTCATGCTCGGCGGCGACGCCGTGATCCACATGAAGCAGGATATCGACCTCGATACGAACGGTTTCCAGTATTTTTATCTGCAGATGTACGGCACGGCGGTCAAGATCAAAGGATAAGGAAAAGAACGAAAAAGGGGAAGGGGCTGTCGCACAAGCAAAATTTCAAGGTAAGAATTTCTTACTGTGAAATTTTCATGACAAAAATAGACACGGAAAAGTTGCAGACAAGACAAGGGTTTCAAGACTTAACTGAAAATTCTCCAAGTACGACATTGGGGCTATCGCAGGAAAAATCATTCTTCCTGCGACAGCCCCTTCTTTTACGAGAGCACTTAAGGAAACGCCGAACAAGTCCCTCCGGACCATGCCGGTTATTTTCCCGCCATGCTGTGTCAGATGCCGTTCGACGTAGCAATGCTACGCCTTCACGGTCTCTTCCTTGCCTGACGGAAAAGTCCCTCGGCATGGCCTCGAATTGACTTATTCGTCGTTTCCTTAACGCGCGCAAGCGTGAGCGCAGCGCAAGTTTAGTGCGACGGATACCTGACCGCTTAATGAAGCCGAGCCGGAGGCGAAGGCTGAATTTTGCGGGCATGGTATTTCTTTGTGTGCAATTTGCAAAGAAAATTTGACGCGGCGGGGCGGATTTGCTATGCTATTGCTATCATTGCAGAACGATACAGAGCATAGATATACACAAGGGGGAATCATCATGGGGAAGGCTTTGATTATCGGAGCGGGCGGCGTGGCGAGCGTCGCCGTTCATAAATGCTGCCAGAACAGCGAGGCGTTTGACGCGATCTGCATCGCGAGCCGCACGAAGTCGAAGTGCGACGCATTGAAGGAAAAGTTGGACGGCGGCAAGACGAAGATCACGACGGCGCAGGTGGACGCGGACAACGTCAATGAGCTCGTCGCGCTGATCGAGCGTGAGAAGCCGGACGTGGTATTGAATCTCGCGCTGCCGTATCAGGACCTTACCATCATGGACGCGTGCCTCGCTACGAAGACGAGCTATGTCGATACGGCGAATTACGAGCCGCCCGACACGGCGCATTTCGAGTACAAATGGCAGTGGGCGTACCGCGATCGCTTCAAGGAGGCTGGCATCACGGCGCTCCTCGGCTCTGGCTTCGATCCGGGCGTGACGAGCGTTTTCTCCGCCTATGCGCTGAAGCATCATTTCGACGAGATCAATTACATCGATATTCTCGACTGCAACGGCGGCGACCACGGCTATCCATTCGCTACGAACTTCAACCCGGAGATCAATATCCGCGAAGTCTCGGCGAAGGGCAGCTATTGGGAAGACGGCAAGTGGGTCTATACGGAGCCGATGGCAATCAAGCGCGTCTACGATTTCGATCAGGTCGGCCCGAAGGATATGTATCTGCTGCACCATGAGGAAATCGAGTCGCTGGCGCTGAATATCCCGGGCATCAAGCGAATCCGCTTCTTCATGACCTTCGGCCAGAGCTACCTAACGCATTTGAAATGCCTCGAGAACGTCGGCATGACTTCGATCGAGCCAATCGACTTCGAGGGCAAGAAAATCATCCCGCTGCAGTTCCTGAAGGCGGTTCTGCCCGACCCGGCGAGCCTCGGGCCGCGCACGAAGGGCAAGACGAATATCGGCTGCATTTTCCAGGGCAAGAAGGACGGCAAGGACAAGACGTACTATCTTTACAACGTCTGCGACCACCAGGAGTGCTACAAGGAAGTCGGCTCCCAGGCCATTTCGTACACGACGGGCGTGCCCGCGATGATCGGCACTATGCTGGTGATGAACGGCACCTGGAAAGGGCCGGGCGTGTTCAATATCGAGGAGTTCGATCCCGATCCGTTCATGGACGCGCTGAACAAGTGGGGCCTGCCGTGGCAGGAGAGCTTCACGCCGAAATTGGTAGAGTAACAGAAGTGGTGTGGGGTGTGGAGCGATTCACACCCCGCTTTTTTGTGAGGGAAAGTGAATGACTGAAAACAATAGTGTCCGCGTTGTGGGATTGAATGAGGCACCGTCCGGCATGGCCCGGGTCTGGGCGGAAGCGCCGACGCCGTCGTATATCGTGGACGAGGCGCGGCTCACGCGGAATCTTTCCGTTTTGGCGCGGGTGAAGCAGGAGACGGGCTGTCGGATTCTCTTGGCGCAAAAGGCCTTCTCGATGTTCCATTTTTATCCGTTGATTCGCGTATATCTTGACGGCAGTACGGCCAGCGGGCTTTTCGAGGCGCGGCTGGGCAAAGAGAAGATGGGCGGCGAGACGCACGTTTTTTCGCCTGCGTACCGCGAGGACGAGTTCGACGAGCTTTTGACCTATGCCGATCATATCGTGTTCAACTCTTTCGGAGAGTGGCGGCGATTCGGCAAAAAAGCTCTGGCGGCGGGCGCGGTCTGCGGTCTGCGCGTGAACCCCGAACATTCGACGCAGGACACGCCGATTTACGATCCGTGCGCGCCGGGTTCGCGGCTTGGCGTGAGGATTGCCGACTTCGAGCCGGAGGCTTTGGACGGGATCAGCGGACTTCATTTCCACACGCTCTGCGAGCAGGGCGCGGAGCCTTTGGCGGAGACGCTGGACGCTTTCGAGGAAAAATTCGGTGTGTATCTTTCGCGCATGAAATGGGTGAATTTCGGCGGCGGCCATCATATCACGAAGCCGGGCTACGATCTGGAACTGCTTGCCTCGTGCATTCGCCGCATGAAGGACAAATACGGGCTCACGGTCTATCTGGAGCCGGGGGAAGCCATCGCGTACCATGCGGGCGATCTTGTCACGACGGTGCTGGACGTAGTTCCTTCCGGAGAGGGGACGCCGCCGGTGGCGATCCTCGACACGTCGGCGGCCTGCCACATGCCCGACGTGATCGAGATGCCTTATCGTCCGCCGCTTTACGGTTCGGGCGAGGCGGGAGAAAAGGCGCATACCTATCGGCTTGCGGGACCGACCTGTCTCGCGGGCGATGTGATCGGCGATTATTCCTTTGACGAGCCGCTCACGCGTGGAGACCGGCTCGTGTTCGGCGATATGGCGATCTATTCGATGGTCAAGAACAACACGTTCAACGGT
>JAFZRW010000051.1 GCA_017619685.1 Schwartzia sp. (in: firmicutes) | reverse complement strand
GCCCTTGCCGGTTCTTTTTTCGTCATGCTGTGTCAAAGCGCCCTTGACGTAGCGATGCTACGACTTCGAGCGCTTTTCCTTGCCTGACGAAAAAATCCCTCGGCAAGGCCATAAATTGACTTAATCGTTGTTTCCTTAAAGAAAGTGAACTTGATGAAAAATAATTATCTGGTCAGGAAAACGTATAGTTCTTTCATGACAGTGTCTGTGTTGTCTGTGATGGCGGCAACCCTTGGAATACTGATCGACAATGTGATTGCCGGCAAGATGCTGGGGCAGGAAGCGCTCAGCGTCATGAGTATCGTGGGCGCCATGTCTTATGTGTTTTCATGCCTGAGCAATCTGTGTGTCCTTGGAGGGACGATCAATGCTGCACAGGCATTGGGGCGCGGCGAAAAAGAGGCTCCCAGCCAGTTCTTTTCGGCGGCGGTGATTTTCTTTGTCGTGATTAGTCTGCTGATCAGCGGGTTCGGGCTGATTTTTCCGGAGACCTTAGCGATCATGCTGGGAGCCAGAGGCGAGCTCGTGGAACCGTCTGTTCAGTTCCTGCGGGGATATATGTGGAGCATATTGCCAAATCTGGTGATGTTCGCCCTGAACAATTTCGCCAAGATTACCGGGGCGCCGATGCTGCCGATTTATTCTATTTTGGCGATGACCGTGGCCGATATTGTAATGGATCTGTTATTGGTGCATTTGGGCATGATTGGGCTCGGCTTCGCGACGACGATCGGCTATTTGGCCGGTCTGGGCGTATCCTGCCTGCAATTTACAAACAAGAACAATACGCTGCATTTCGTCCGTCCCCGGAATCTGCTGCAAATGCTCAAGAATATGATGAAAACGGGCCTGCCGACAGCCGCTGTCAGGCTGGGAGAGGTGCTGCGTGCCGTGATGCTGAACCATCTGCTGCTTGTCGCAGTCGGAGCAGGCGCACTGGCAGCCTTTAATATCAGGACACAGGTCAACAACTTCTTTGGCGCTGTGACCTTGGGCATGGGCCAATCCCTGCTGCCTGTGGCCGGACTTTTTTACGGTCAGGAAGACCGCACGTCTTTGAAGGAAATGCTTCTGTTCAGTATCCGCGCGGGAATAGTGCTCAATGTGCTGGTGTGCATATTGTTGTGCCTGTTTCCCGGCGAGCTGGCAATAGCATTCGGCATTCGGGACGACGACGTCATGGAAATGGCGGTGCTGGCGATTCTGCTGCTCGGTGTTTCGCTGCCTTTGCGAGGGATAAATTATACCCTTATCAATTACTATCAGGCGACGAAAAAGGGATCGCTGGCCACCTGTCTCAGCGTTCTGGAAACGTTTGCCCTGGTCTGCGTCTGCTCATTGATCCTGATCGTCCCGTTCTCGGAGACAGGGGTTTGGCTGGCGTTTGTCCTGGCTGAGGTCATAACCTTTGCTGTCATTTTTGCTTATGCGTGGTTTCATCGGAAATGCTGTCCAAAGTCCTTGACCGACCTGATGCTCTTGCCAGAGGGATTTGGGGAGGTCGACCGCCTGGAGATTTCCGTGAAAAATACGACAGAAGACGTCATAAAGGCCGTGGATGCGGCTATGGCCTACGCAGAGGCAAAGGGCGTCGATCAGAAGAAAATGAATGCCATCGGGTTGATGATCGAGGAAGTCGGTACAAATATCGTCCGGTTTGCCTTTGATGACAGGAAGAACCACTGGCTGGACATCTTCATGGTGGTCAAGGCGGATGAGGTCCTGCTGCATTTTCGGGACAACGGCAAGCCCTTTGACCCCATAGCCTACAGCGATACAAATGATGTGGGAATAGGGCTGAAGATCATTCGCGGGGTGGCGCAGGAGATTGGATATAGTTACAATCTGATCCTGAACGAACTTTATGTGAAAATCTGAGCAGTTCAATAATCAGATATGGCTCGGCGCGAGCCTTTTGCTGCATCGTGGCGTTCCTCGCGGAGCGGGTTTTGGCGGGATAACGGGGGAAGTTCCCAAAGGAATAGTCGACGCAATTCGGTTTCGAGGATTGCCTGACGAGGCGTCGGCAAATCCTTTTCCCCGTAGGGCTTCGTGCCTTGCATCGAATCCTGCAAAAAATTTTTTAGTCAAAAATTTTTACTTCGTTTTTTTTGTGAACGAAAAAGGAACTGCTAAAGAAGTTGATATAACAACGATTTCGAGCATCGGACAAATTTTTCTTCCAAACGGAATTTGAAAGAAACGTCGCTTCGCCGCAGCGTGTGGAATCTTGACGATTTGCCAAGAGTTTTCAAAAGCGTTCTATACTTGCCTTCCCCTTTGGGGAAGGTGGCGCGCGAAGCGCGACGGATGAGGTCTAGCGATGTAACGCTAGTACAAGGCGTAACAATTTTGAAACCTCACCCACCGCCTACGGCCGAAACAGTCCACTGGACTGTTTCGCTCCTCCCCATAGGGGAGGGCAAAAAATTAAGCACAAGGGCGCAGTGAACCCTTGTGCTTAAAAGCAATATGTTTTTGTGCATGGGAAACGGACAGCGAAAGCGCGGAATCGTTTACAAATGTAAGTTCCGCTGTCTGTCTGTCGGAACGAGTGTCCACAAACAAAGGACGCGGCTCTGGCAAGCATGATCGACAGCAACCCCTTTTTGCAAGGAACCAATGAACAAGTCATACATCGACTTATTCATTGGTTCCCCGATGAAATCAAAATACTTTCTTTATTTTAAGACGACATGGTCGCCGAGCGCTTCCAGTTCTTCGTGCAGTTCGTCGCCGACGCCCTCCGTATTCGAGGGAACTTCCGACAGCGGGAATTTGCTCGCGACGATGGTTTGCCGATTGTTGTCCTGGCGGACTTTCAAGAGGCCGATCAGCGTCTCGCCGGCTTCCTGATTCAAATGCGCCGCGTCGAGATCGTCGATGACGAGGCAGGGCGCCAATTCCGCTTTTTCCGTGAATTTTATGCGTTCCGTTTCATTCGCGGCGCCGATCGTTTCCGAGAAGAGTTCCGCCGCCGTCAGGAACATCGTGTCCGTTCCCGCTTTCTTTTTTTCGTTCGCGAAAACCGCGACGAGCATGCTTTTTCCCGTTCCCGGAGGCCCGTAGACGAACGCGCCCCGCGCCGTCTCTTCGAGAAGCCCCTTCATTGCGCTTACCGCCGCTTCGTTGTATGCGTCGGAATCGTACCTTTCAAAGCCGAGCCCCCTGTATTTCATTGGAACCATCAGCAACACACCCTTCCATAAAATTATATTTTTTCGTTTCTCTCTTCGTTCTCTTATATTATAAGGCATCTTGCCGAAATAGGCAAAAAATTATTTTCCGAAAATTTGTCTTATTTGCGGGACGTGCACTTATTATGTGCGCCGGAAGACTTCAAGCGCGGCTTTGCCGCATTTCGCGCAGCGGTATCGGGAGGGATGCTTGACGACCGCGCCCGCGCGCAGGTAATAAAACGTATTGCCGCAGGCCGAGCAGACGACCTTGTATCGGTAAAGCGCTTCGGATTGGCGAATGGCGGTTTTTTCCGAATGAATCTCGATGTGCAGGCCCAGCGATTCGTTGAGGCGCGTCATGCCCTGACGGAAGATCGCGCCGTGGCCCTCGCGGGCGGCGAGACACGCGTGAAGAAGCTCGTGGGCGACGATATCGATCAATACGGCGGCGTTTCCGGCGAAAAAAAGATGCCCGCTGAAAGCGAGCCGACATTCCGCGTTGCTGCCGCGGGGAAAAGAACAGGAACCGTGTTCCCGGACGCCGCGCGTGATGCGGACGGTGCGCACGCGGCGCGAAAAAACAGGAAGTCCCGCGTCCTGAAGAACGCGTTCCATCGCGGGGGCGAGGACGGCGATCAGGTCGCGGGCAAGAAGGCGCATCTTCCATACGCCGGAAATATTCGTGAGCCGTTTCTCCACAGCTTCGCGGAGCGTCGCCTGCCCCGCTGCGGAGAGAAGCGCGTCGCCGTCCGGCAGATTCGGTACGGCGCAGTCAACGGGCGGAAGCGATGGCATCTTTGACCGCCTGCTGTTCTTCCGCCGTCATCGTGTAGCTGGAATGACCGTTTTCGATGGGCTTCACATAGCTGCGCGAATCTTCGCGCGCGAAAATGCTCGAAAGCACGACGCCGTTGTTGTGCGCGTCGAGGAGCGCGACGGCATAGCTGAGGTCGCTGCCCATGTCCTTGAACGCCGAGAAGCGCACGACGCCGACGCGCGTGATGGCCGTCTGGAGCAATGCGTCGATGCGCGCGTTTTCCTGCCGGAGTTTTTCGTTTTCCTCCGACACATGGCGCGTTTCCTCGATATGCGAGAGCAGCATTTTTTCCATCGACTGTCCCGATTCCTCGCCGCGCATCATTTTCTGATAAAGCGATTTGAGGGACGAGAGACTGCAGAAGAGATAGACGATGAGAAGCAGGAGCAGCGCGATCACGCCGAGAAGCGCGCCGAGCGCTGCCTCGGGATTCGTCGCCGTGAAGTTGACCAGTTCGTTCATGGAGTTTGGTTTCCCCCTTATACGTTGAATTTTGACGATGCGGCGCGCAGCATGTTCTTTTTCCGCTCCACGTCGTCTTCGTGCTGTTTCGAGAGCATGTCCACGATGCGGTCCAGCTCTTCCTGCGTCTTGAAGTCGATCTCGATCTTGTTCTTTTTCTGTCCGAGCGTGATATGGACGGGCGTGCCGAAAAGCAGCTTGAGCCGGTCTTCCACGTCGGCGACGAAGATGCGCGCCGGTTCGTGTTTCTTTTCCGCGCGGGCTTTCGGATCGAGCAGGTCGGGGTCCTTGCGGAGCCGCGCGACGAGGACTTCCGCCTGCCGCGACGACAGGTTGTGGTCGATGATGTAGTCCGCCGCCTGCTGCATCAGTTCCTCGGTTTCGAGGGCGAGGAGCGGTTTCGCCTGGCCCATCGTGATGACTTCCTGGACGAGGCTTTCCTGCACATGGGCGGGCAGCCGCATCAGCCGCAGGAAATTCGCGATATGGGAGCGGCTGCGTCCGATGCGTTCCGCGAGTTTTTCCTGCGTCAGGCCGAACTTCGTCATCAAAAGCTGGTAGGCGCGGCCTTCTTCCACTGCGTTCAGGTTTTCGCGCTGCACGTTTTCGATCAGCGCGATCTCGGTCATTTCCTCCAGCGTGTATTTGCGGATCAGCGCGGGCACGGTCTTCAGGTCCGCCAGCTTCGCCGCGCGGAGACGACGCTCGCCGGCGATCAGCTCGTAGCCGTTTTCAATCTCGCGGACGAGAAGGGGCTGCAATATGCCGTGCGCGCGAATCGATTCCGCCAGCTCTTCCAGAGAGCCTTCGTCGAAATTCGTGCGCGGCTGGGAGCGGTTCGGGCGGAGCTTTTCAATCGGGAGTTCCACGATCTGCGAACCGTCCGCGGCCTTAGGCGTCGGCCCGGCGGGCGCCGCGCGCTGCGGCTTCGCGTCTTTTTTCGCGGGCGGTTCGGGCGGCTTTTTCAGCAATGCGCCGAGCCCGAGTCCGAGCCCTCCTTTTTTAGCCACGGGCGTCCACCTCCTTTGCCAGTTCCGTATAAACTTCCGCGCCTTTCGCGTGAATGTCGTAAGCGATGATCGGCATGCCGTAGGACGGGGCCTCGCTGAGGCGCACCGTACGGGGGATCACCGTCTCGTAAACTTTTTCCTTGAAGAAGTCGCGAACCTCGCCCGCGACCTGTTCGCTGAGCTTCGTGCGCGAATCGTACATCGTGAGGAGCACGCCCGCCACTTCGAGGGACGGGTTCAGGCCGCTCTGCACAAGCTCGAGGGTTCGCATCAGTTCCGCCACGCCTTCCAGCGCGTAAAATTCGCACTGGATCGGAATCAGCATTCCGTCAGCGGCGGTCAATGCGTTCAGGTTCAGGAGCCCCAGCGACGGCGGGCTGTCGATCAGGATGAAATCGTAATCGTCCCGTACCGCGTCCACCGCTTTTTTCAGCCGCGTCTCGCGCGATTCCGCCATTGCAAGCTCGACTTCCGCGCCCGCGAGGTCAACGTTCGCCGGCAGGAGGTCGAGGTCGTAGTCCGTATGTTGAATGACTTCATGCACGTCCCGTTCGTCGATGACCACATGGTAGACCGTCTGCTCCTGCGCCGTCTTGTCGACGCCGACGCCGCTGGTCGCGTTGCCCTGCGGGTCGAAATCGATGAGCAGCACGCGCCGTCCCAGCGCGCCGAGGCACGCCGCGAGATTTACCGCCGTCGTCGTCTTGCCGACGCCGCCTTTTTGGTTCGTGATTGCCAGCACCTTCGCCAAAATATTTCACCGCCCGAATTTCATCAATATAATATATTATAGCGAATCTCGATAAAGAGGAAAAGAATTTTTCCGTCCGTTTTCATATATTAAAGAAATTGCACATTTTTTTCGACAAATCGTAAGCGTCCATGTCCTTGTGCGTCAGCAGATAGTCGAGGGAATAGACGGCGAAGAAGGACGAGATCGGCACAAAACGCCGATATTTGCGGAAGTTCGTCCAGAGCAGCAGCTTGTGGTAGAGCTTGTCGAAGTCCTCCGGCGTCGGGTTGTGCTTGGCCATGACTTTTTTCAGCTTGCGGTCCTTCAGGCAAAAGCTGTACATCTCTTCGATCAGCTTTGGGTTCTCGACGTCGTGCTCATAGGTGCGGATAAGCTCGTTGACTTTGTTCAGCTTGCGGAGTTGGCGCGCCTGCTCGAAAAGGAACAGCGCGACGAGCACTGCAAGCAGACCATAAACGATATACACGGAAATTCTCCCTTCATTCGTTGAATCAAACAATAATATAAGTAAAGCATGGCGGACGCGGTTTGTCAACAGGAACGACAGAGTTTGACTTTCCGCCGGCGTATTGCTATTCTTAGGAATCGGAGGGATTGACGATGGACGCGGAAACGAGACGGAAACTCGAACAGCAGGCGGACGCGCTCAGGAAACGCATGGCGACGGAAGCCAGCGATCTCGACTACGAGACGCAGCGTTATGCGCTGCGCTCTATCGAGCGGATCTTGGAAAAAGATTCGATGAAAAAGGAATAATAGCGTTCTAATGTTTTTTTAATTTTCACCATAAAATCATATTTTCCCTGCATAATTGCCTCGATAAAAGCGGGGAGGAGATAGAACCGTGTCGGAACGGATGATGATGCAGGAAGTCTTGAAGGAATACGGCGTTCCGTTGATCAAACTGGATATTCACGCGACGCGCTCGGAGTGCCTGGCGCTGCGCGAAAAACTGGTCGCCGTGCGCGACCTCTCGGGCGGCCGGGAGCAAGGATACCTCGACGTCGATTGCAAGCTCTTCGTCGACGTGCACGATATCGACCGCTATCTGTCGGGAGAACTGGATACGCTGGGGGAGATTTACGCCTTCCCGAATGATATAAAATCAAGTGCGGAGTAGGAGGAACTCTGTAAAGATATGAAACGAGCTAAATTTATGGCGATGGTTGCGGCAGGCTTGTTCGTGTTTTCAGCGGCGGCATTGCCGGAGCATGCGGAAGCGGCGATCGGCGGGCTGCGCCTGCCGCGTATGACGACGCCGAAAACGACGCCGCGCATGAACACGCCAAAGCCGCAGACGCCGCGTTCCAGTACGCCGTTGCCGGCGCAGGGCGCGCGCCCGAACCAGCAGTATCGTCCGTCGCAGCGTGCGTCGGATATACCCTCCGCCGGGCCGTCGGTTGCCGATCGCGTGGGCAACCGGGCTTCCGTGCCTGTGAACGGCACGCGCTGGGGAAATGCGATGCGGAATATGGGCCTGCTTGCGGGCGGCATGATGCTCGGCGGCTTGCTCGGCCAAGTGCTCGGATTTGGCGCGGGGAGCTTCATGGCGGATATGTTCGGCCTGATCCTGAACGTGTTCCTGATCGTTTTTGTGCTTCGGCTGCTCGCTCGTTTTTGGTACTCGTTCCAGGGCGGCATGCGGACGAGAAAGGCGGCCTGTCGGCAGACCGCGCGGGAGACGGAGCGCAAGGCGCCGTTCCCAATCCCGGATATTCGCCCGCCGCAGGGACGGAGAACTTTTCCGGCGAGAGACAACGGCGGGACGGATTATGAGCCGGAGCGGACGGCGGAATGGTACAGGGGAAGATGACGATGAAAGAGGCGACGAAGAAAGCGCTGGATGGGCTCTTTACGCGCTGTCCCGTTCTTGCGCCCTGCCGCGCGGACGTTTTTGCCGCGGCGGAAGCGATCTGCGAGTCTTTCCGCGCGGGCGGCAAATTGATTGCCTGCGGCAACGGCGGCAGCGCTGCGGACGCGGAGCATATCGTCGGCGAGCTGATGAAAGGCTTCCTGAAAAAGCGCCGTTTGCCGGAGGAACTGCGTGCGCGCATGAAAGAGGATTTCCCGCAGGACGCGGATTATTTATATGAGAATTTGCAGGGGGCGCTTCCGGCGCTGTCGCTTGTCAATCAGGTGGCGCTTGGCACGGCTTTCGCAAACGACCAGGCCGCCGATCTCGTCTTCGCGCAGCAGGTGATGGGGATCGGGCGCAAAGGGGACGTGCTGCTGGCGATCAGCACGTCGGGCAACTCGAAAAACGTCGTTTATGCCGTGGAAGCGGCACGGCTTCAGGGCGTCAAGACCGTCGCGCTGACGGGACGCTCCGGCGGACGGCTGCGGGACGTCGCGGATATTGTCGTCGCCGTGCCGGACGACGAGACGTATCGGATACAGGAACTTCATTTGCCCGTTTATCATGCGCTTTGCATAGCGGCGGAGGAAGAATTTTTCGAGGCTTGAGCTACGGAGTTTTTGGGGAGACGCGGGACGACTATGGAAATCAAGGACATGCAGGCTTTTTACACGGTCGTGGAAGAAGGCAACATCAGCCACGCGGCGCTTCGGCTCGCCATTGCGCAGCCGGCGCTTTCCCGGCAGATGAAGCGGCTGG
>JAFZRW010000050.1 GCA_017619685.1 Schwartzia sp. (in: firmicutes) | reverse complement strand
GCCTTGTCGACGCCGAGGGCGATATCCGCCGACTGCTCGTCGATGGAGACGAGGATGCCGCAGGTCTTGCAGTCGAAGCCGTAGTTCGCGTCGGTGTAGCCGATGCGCTCCACCGTGTCGCGAATGATCTTCGGAATGTCGATATAGCACTTCGTCGAGATTTCTCCGACGACGTGCACCTGTCCCGTCGTGACCAGCGTCTCCGCCGCCACGCGCCCCATCGGGTCCTGCTCCATGATGGCGTCGAGGATGCTGTCCGAGATCTGGTCCGCCATCTTGTCGGGGTGGCCTTCCGTTACCGACTCCGACGTGAAAAGAATACGATTTTTTGCCATCTTTTATCCTCCTTTACATCTATGCGGAAAACTCCGCCCAACGCTTCACTAAATAAAAACTCGAGTAAATTCTCCGGGGAAACAATGGACAAGGAAGTTCGCAGCTCTGTCGAGGGATTTTCTCGTCAGGCAAGGAAGATGACGCGAAGTCGTAGCCACGGAGCTACGTCGAGCGTCATCTGACACCGCATGACGGGAAAAGACCCGGCAGAGACGCGGACGGACTTGTTCAGTGTTTCCCCATAAAAAACCCGGCTTCTACGATGAGAGCCGGGAAACGTTCTCTCATCTTATAGGCGAATGCACCTAAAGGAATTGGCACCTTTTTGATTGCTCAATGGTTGCCGCAGCTTCATCGGGCCAGTCCCTCTGCTGCTCTTGATGAGTCTTTATTCAGCTTTATGTTTTTAGGATACCCGATTGCCAAACGATTGTCAAGCCAAAAAAACGAACCTCATTCAGATTTCGTCTTCCAGTCCCTCACGGTACATCACGAAACAGTTGCGCCCTTTTTCCTTCGCTACATAGAGCGCTTCGTCCGCGTGGCGCATCAATTTGTTTGGCCGATAGTCGTCTATTCCGACGCTCCAGCTCGCCCCGCCAATGGAAAGCGTCACTTTCATCTCCGCCAGCGTCTCATTTTTCGCCGCCGCAGCCCGAAGCCGCTCCGCCACCCTTTCCACCGCATCACCGTTCGCTCCCGGCAGCAGCACGAGGAATTCGTCGCCGCCGAACCGGCCGCCGAGATCGTCGCCTCGAATCGTGTGCCGGATCGACTCCGCCACGCCGACCAGCGCCTCGTCGCCCTTCTGGTGCCCAAAGGTGTCGTTGACCTTCTTGAAATAATCGACGTCCACGAGCAAAAGCCCCAGCGTCTCCGGCTCGTTGCCGATGGGCTTCAGGCGCTCGAATGCCTGCACGATCGCGCGTCGGTTCAAAAGCTTCGTCAGGAAGTCCGTCTCGGACTCCGTCATGAAATGATGGTTCAGCTTCTGCAGTTCCAGATTCTTCTTGTGCAGCTCCCGCTCATTCTCGGAAATGACCGAAAGCAGCTTTCGGTTGCCGATCAGCACGACGACCTGCCGTACGCTCAAAAGCATCATAAGCAGCAGTGCTCCGACGAAGAAGGGGCTGCCAATCAGCCCATACTCCATGCCGACCAGAAGCAAAATTAGAACCGTCAAAAGATACGGCAGCAGCATCCGCAGGTATTCGAGCCACGGCGCGGCTTCCGTGTCTTCCTCCGCCATCTCCTCCCAATCCGGCACCCGAAGCGACGCCAGCGCTATCAGCCCAAAGCTCATCGACCAGACGGGATCGAGCAGCCCGCCGGACACATACTCGGTGATGGACTTGACCAAATACGTCTGATCTGCGAGGAACATCACGAAGAGACCCGCGCCCAGCAGGAAGTTCCTGCCGTTCCGCGCCCGACGCCGCCCCATGCCGAAGATCAGCGAGAACATGCCCAGGAGATACACGCAGTCCGCCACGGGATAGGCCATCATGACCGCCGCCTGCCAAAAGCCCATCTCCTTGAAGCTCGACACCGGAAGCATGACATAATTGTAAAGAAGACCGGCGCTGGCGACGATGGAAATCAGGATATCGAAGCCCGCCGTCGCAATGTCGATGGTCTTCTCGTCATGGATATACCGGAGAAGCGCGAAAAAACAGACCAGTGTACTCGAAAGGTAAAAGAAATCGGGAATCGACGGTGATTCCACTTCGAGGCCGAGAACTTCTTCCTCATACACCCAGACCATGTCCCCGACCATATAGACGGCGATGCCGGCGAGAAAGAGCTTCCACGCGAGCCGACGGCTTTCCGGCCAGCGGCGCAGTCCCGCCGCCATGATCGCCATCGAAAGCGCGTCCCCGAGGATACTGCCCGCATTCGACACCGGCCCCGCCCAATCGGGAAGAAATATCATTGCGCCGTAAAACAGCAGCATGAAGGAGACAAAAAGGAGCACGCAGCGCCTTGTCAAGCGATCGTCCATCCTTCTCCCCTCCTTTTGAAACTAAATGCTAATGCTAAGAAGTATTTCTACAATCATTATTTTTTTCCTGCCGCGCAAAAAAATAAAACGCCTCTTCCTCTCCATGCGCGAATGTGATAATATAAAGAAGATACAGAATGCAAGGGGGCACCATCATGCAAAAGGAAGAATTTCTCCAACTTCTACGCGATCCCGACATTTGCCATGAGATTTTTCTCATCGTAAAAAACGGCGGAAATCCTGCCTCGGCGGCTGACCTGAACAAGCTCTCCGCGCTCAAGAAGCAGATGAAGCCGAGCGCCGCCAAGACGGCGGTCAGCGAGGCGGACAAGCTCGCCGCGATTAAAAACATATTGCATAAAAAGGCCGAAAAAGAGTCCAAAAAAGCGCAGGACGTGATAGACGCCTATGCGACGATGGACGCGCTGTCAAAAGAGGTTTCGCCCGACAAGGGGCTGGATATGTCCAAAGTCAAGGACGAGGACGAAGAGGCTTCCCCGGGCGTTCCGTCGGGCGTCGGCGGCGCTTTCGCGGACAAGCTCGCCCTGCTCAGGAACCAGGTCAACAAGACAAACGAAGAACGCGCGGCAAAAGCGAAAGCCGCCGAAGAGAAAAAGGCTACGGCCAGCGGCGCGGAAAAATACACGTTCGTGCTGGAGCGGCCCTGCCCGGTCTGCGGCCAAAACACGCACGTCGTCAAATGCAAATCGCGCCTCATCGCCGAGACCACCGATCTCGACCTTTGCATCCACTACAAGGACTTCAACCCGTACCTTTATCGCGTATGGGCCTGCGAGCATTGCGGCTACGCCGCCGACGAGCAGAAATTCATCCGCCGCATGCCGGAAAAGACGCAGGAAAAGCTGAAGGAGTTCCTGCAGTCGACCGACCTTGCTTTGCCCTTCGTCGAGGAACGCACCTCCGAGCAGGCCGTCCAGTATCTTGAGATGGCGATCCTGTTCAACGAGCTGGCCGATCCCTCGCCGAACCGCCGCGCGAATCTCTACCTGATCATGGCCTGGATCCACCGCTACGACGGCGACGCGGAGAAAGAGCGCGCCGCGCTCGACAAGGCGGCGGAGCTCTTCGACCTGTCCCTCGATACGGAAAACTATCCGGTGGACAAGATGTCCGACACGATGGCGACGTACCTGACCGGCGCGATCCATGTCATGCGCAAGGACTACGACAAAGCGACGAAGCACCTGAGCCGCATCATCAGCAACCAGGCGCTGCGCACTTCCGCGCCGAAGCTCTTCGAGATGGCGCGCGATATGTGGCAGGAAGTCAAGACGGCGAAGGAAAAAGGCTGAATCCCGCACAAAGCACATTCAAGAATCCCGCAGGGCAAGCAATCCTGCGGGATTTTTCTTGAAAAAAAGCAATATATCGTTTAGAATAAACCACGTACCAGCACTTCGATTTACGGGAGGATTTTCCGGTGGAACAATTTTCATCAAGACTCGGCTTTATTCTGATTTCGGCAGGCTGCGCCATCGGGCTCGGCAACGTATGGCGATTCCCGTTCATCACGGGGCGATACGGCGGAGCGTCCTTCGTGCTGATCTATCTCGCGTTCCTCGTGCTGCTCGGGATTCCCGTCATGATTGCGGAATTCGGCGTCGGACGCGCCAGCGGACGCAGCGTCATGACCTCGTTCAATGAGCTGGAGCCGAAAGAAACGAAATGGCATCTGTTCAGCTATATCGCGCTGGCCGGAAATTTCCTGCTGATGATGTTCTATACGACGGTCGCCGGCTGGATGCCCTACTATCTTTACAAGACCGTTTCCGGCGGCTTTGACGGGCTCTCCCCGGAAGAAGTCGGCGGCGTCTTCGGCGCGCTCCTGTCCGACCCCGTGACGATGACCGCCTATATGGCGGCGACGGTCGTGCTCTGCGGCGGCGTCTGCTATCTCGGTCTCAAGAACGGCGTCGAGCAGGCGGGGAAATGGATCATGAGCGCGCTTTTCGTGCTGATGATCCTGCTGACCGCCAACTCGCTCCTGCTCCCCGGCGGCGGCGAAGGCCTGGCCTATTATCTGCTGCCGGATTTCGAACGGTTCATGCAGGACGGCCCGATCCCCGTCATCAACGCCGCGATGGGGCAGGCGTTTTTCACGCTGAGCCTCGGCGTCGGCGCATTGGCCATTTTCGGAAGCTATATCGGCAAAGAAAAAAGCCTCCTGGGGGAGGCTGTCTGGATCACGGTCCTTGATACCGTCGTCGCGCTGATGTCGGGCCTCATCATCTTTCCCGCCTGCTTCAGCTACGGCGTCAGCCCCACCGCAGGGCCGAACCTGATCTTCGTCGCGCTGCCGAACGTTTTCAATCACATGCCTTTCGGCCGATTCTGGGGCGGCATGTTCTTCCTGTTCATGACCTTCGCCTCTTACTCCACCGTCATCGCCGTCTTTGAAAACCTGACGAGCTGCATGATGGACGCGACCGGCGCAAGCCGCACCAAAGTCGTACGCTGGGGAATCCCCGTCGTCGTCCTGCTGTCGCTGCCCTGCGCTCTCGGCTTCAACGTCTGGTCTTCCTTTGCTCCCCTCGGTCCCGGCACCTGCGTGCTCGACCTCGAAGACTTCATCTTGAGCAACAACATCCTGCCCATCGGCAGCATGATTTACCTTCTCTTCTGCACGAGCCGCTACGGCTGGGGCTGGGAGAAATTCTTCGCCGAGGTCAATACGGGCGACGGCGTCAAATTGCCGCAAGGCGTCCGCTTCTACATGACGTGGATTCTCCCGCTGATCATTCTCTGGCTCTTCGTCAGCGGATACATTTTTAAATAGGATTTACAATATGTCCGCGAGTTCCGCTTCCCCAATCACTTGGGTGCCGAGCTCGCGGGCTTTTTTTGCCTTCGAGCTCTGGGAATCCTTTGATTCGCAAAGCAGATAGTCGGTATTCTTCGAGACGCTGCCCGTGACTTTATGGCCCTTCGCTTCGAGCTCCGCCTTGATTTCGTCCCGGGGACGGCTGAGCTTGCCTGTGATGACGAAAGTCAGCGATTTCCCCTGCGGACTGCCCGCGGATTCGGCGGGCGGCTCGTAAGCCGTCGGCGTGATGTGCTCGCGCAGCGCGCGGAAAGCGGCCGTGAAATTCTTGCCCTGCAAGATCGCCGCCAACGTCTCGCCGATGCCGTCGATGGCGGTCAATTCGTCTTTCCGCGCTTCGTCGGACAAGGCGGCGAAAAGCGCGTCGGTGGTATGGTAGCGGCGCATCAGCGCGCCGCCGACGGTCAGGCCGACGCCCGGCACGCAGCACGCGGCGACGAAATGGGCGAGGTCGCAGGACTGGCGCGCTTGCTGTACGGCGTCGTAAAGCGCGGCGGCGGATTTTTCCGCGAAGCCCGGAAGCGCTTTGAAATCCTCGATGGTCAGACGGAAAATATCCCAGGGCGCGGCGATGCGCGCGCTCGTCTCGCCCGTCGCTCCCGTCAGTTTTCGCGCGGTCATGACGGAAAGGCCGTCGATGGCGAGTAGCCTTCGGCTGCCGAGATAGGCGACGGCCTGCGCGAGCTTTTCGGCGCAGGCGTCGTTCGGGCAATAAAGCTCGATCTGCTCGTCCTCGGGAATGTCGGGAATCGCCGTTTCGAGTCGGCGGCTTGCCAGCGCCGCGCCGCAGGCGGGACAAACCGTCGGGCGCGCGAAAGGCGCGGGCGGCGTTTCCTGCCCGAAATTTTGGATGACCTGCGGAATGATCTCGTTCGCCTTTTCCACGAGCACGGCGTCGCCCGGGTGCAGCGCGAGGCGGCGGACGTTCGCCCAGTTGTGCAGGCTCGCTTTCGAGACCGTGGTGCCGTCCAGCTCCACCTCGTCGAAGACGGCCACCGGCGTCAGGCTGTCGCGCCCGACCTGCCAGACGATCTCGCGAAGCGCGGTCTTCGCCTGGTCGGGGCGGAATTTTACGGCGACGGCGTTGGAATTGTGATGATTCGTGCCGCCGAAACGCGCGAGACTTCCCGCTTCGGCGTTCTTTACCACGACGCCGTCGATGGGCACGCCGCCCTGCAAATGCTCTTCATAAAACGACCCGATGGCGGCGATTTCTTCTTCCACGCTTTTCGCGCCGCCCACGGGCGCGACCTCGAAAGCGGTCTTTTCCCGAAGCATCGCGAGCTTGTCCGGCTCGGCGATATCGAGCGCCGGCAAATCGTAGACCATGTAGCGGAGCCGGTCGAGATAGACGCTGCGCTCCTTGTTCCGCAAGATGCCCGCCGCCGCGTTGCGCGGATTGCGGAAAAGCTCCTCTCCTGCCGCTTCGCGCTCGGCGTTGATGGCGGAAAACGTCGCCACGTCCATGAAGACTTCGCCGCGCACCGCTTCTCCCGTGCGATTCACGCCGCTCTTTTCGTAGTCACGAATGAAAAAAGGCAGCACCTCGCCCGTCTTGCCGTCGCCGCGCGTGACAAAAGTGCAGGAGCCGTCGCTCTTCGGATAAGCGACGACGGTCAGCCCGTCCAGCTTCGGCTCGTGCAGCACAGGCCAAAGACGGCGCAGCTCGGTTTCCAGTTTGCCGCGCTCCTCGTCATACTTCACCTTCGCAAGACTGATGACCGGCATGGTGTGACGGAATTTCGAGAACGCCGCCGCCGCCTCGCCCGGCACGTAGTCGAGATCGGAGGCTCCGTATTTCGCGATGTAGTCGGCGCGCAGTTTATCGTACTCGCTGTCCGCCATCACGGGCGCGTCGTCGTTGTAATAGGCCGCGTCCGCCGCCTTGATCGCGGCGAGATGTTCTTCCCTCGTCACTGTACGTTTCCCCCAATGCCCTGCAACAGGCCTGCCGACAGTTTTTCAAGCCGCGCTTTCGCAGTCGTTTCTTCCGCCCAGAATTCGTCCGGCTGCTTCTGGATCCGCACGGCGAGTTTCGCTTTCGCCGCGTCGATCGCTTCGCGCTCTTTCGGCGTGAACGCGACGCCGCGGCGCCGGAGCTTGAGTTCCGTCTCCTCCGTCCACGCGGTCAAAAGGGAAAGACACTCTGCGCGCCTCGCCTCGACAGTACTTTTATCTATCTTGTCCATAACGTACCTCCCGGAAATTGCTTCTGTATATATTCGCGCTCCGCGCTTCTTTTCCTTCCCAGAAAACGCAAAACGTTCGTTTACTTATTGTATTTTTGTGGTTGACAAATGGATATACTCTTATATAATGTAAGTGCGTTTATAGGAAAGGAAGTATTTGGAATGAACGAACGACATTTTTCGGCGCGGTCGATTACGAAGATCGCGCTTTGCGTGGCGCTCCTCTGCGTGGCCGCCTATCTCTCGTTCCCGCTGCCGTTCACGCTGAGCATGGTCTCGGCCCTGACGCTGGCGCTGGGCGTGACCGCTTTCGTGCTGACGCCGAGGGAAACCTTTGTGGCCGTCGCGGTCTACATCCTGCTTGGGCTTTGCGGTCTGCCCGTCCTGACGGGCGGCACGTCCGGTTCCGGAAAGCTCTTCGGGCCGACAGGCGGCTTCATTCTGATTTGGCTTCTCGTCTATCCTCTGGTCAGCGCGCTGAAAGGCGCGACGCCGAATTTTCGCCGCTACGCGTTGGTCGACATCGTCGTCGGAATGCCGCTGACCTATGTGGGCGGCCTCGCGTCGCTGATGCTCTGGATGGACGTATCGCTGGGGCAGGCAATGATGATTGCCGTCGTGCCGTTCATTCCCGGCGATCTTTTGAAATGCTTCGCGGCGTCGGCTCTCGGCGTGCGCGTGAACAATATGCTGGGAACGGCGTAATATATTACGAACGATATTTCTAGGATGCGACAGAAAAGGCACGGCGCATGAAGGGAACGCTCTTCATGCGCCGCCTTTTTTCTGTGCCGTCGTCGTCTATCGTCGTCCTATCGTCTCCATTTCTTCATACTTTCCTCCCAAATTTCATAAAAGAAGCATATAAAAAGTGGTTGTATATTGCTAAAACAATTATGGAATAACGCGTGAGGCGATTCAGGATATGGAAATGAAAAAGATATTTTGGGCGGCGAGCGCCGTCCTCGCGGTCGTGTTCGCGTTCCTGCTGGGCAACTACGCCCTGGCCGAGGAACCGGATATCGTAGTGCGCGAGGACTCCACCAAACGGGAAGGCAAACGCCCGGCCGCAGATAATTCCCAATACAAGATTTTCCTCATCACTATGGATCAGGGCAGCACTTACTGGCAAAATATCGACGCCGGCTGCCGACAGGCGGCAGAAGAACTGGGAAAGATCGACTATCAATGGATTGCGCCCGCCGTCCGTTCCGTCGCGGAACAGAAAAAGTGCATCGACAGGGCCGTTGCTGAAGGCGCGCAGGCGATTCTGCTTTCCGCCGTATCGCAGACGGAAGTGAACGAGAATCTGCGAAAAGCGAAAGCGGCAGGCGTTAAGATCGTGTATGTGGACAGCGCCGCCACCGAGAAAGCGGCTGCCACCCTGATGACGGATAACGAACAGGCCGGTCGCGTCGCCGGAGCGGCCATGCGGCAGGCGCTTTACGAAGCGGGCATTTCTTCAGGTACGATCGGCATCGTGGCGATGAATCAGCAAGCCCAGAACACGATTCTGCGAATCAACGGCTTCCGCTCGATATTCAGGAACACGCACTTTACGATAGCGCCGACCATTTATATGCGCTCCGACCGGCAGGACGTCAAGGACAGCGTAAAGGTGCATCCGGAATACGTCGGTTTCTTCGGGGCGAACGAACAGATGACGCAGGCTGTCGGCGAGCAGGTCCGTGAATCCGGTACGCATCAGATCGTCATCGGTTTCGACACGTCCGACTACACCCTTTCCATGATCCAGGAGGGCGTCATCTATGCGACCATGCAGCAAAAGCCGGAAAAGATGGGGCATGACGGTCTCGTGCTCGCCGTCCGCGCGCTCAAGGGAGAATACACGGGCAACGGCGACGTGACCGATACGGGCGTTTCCGCGGTTACAAAGGAGCAGTTATGAAATTCCGAACTAAACTCTTACTATCGAACTGCCTGCCGCTGCTCATCTTCGCCTCGATTGCTCTGATCCTCGGCCTCACGCAGTTTCGGACGAACCTGTACAACGAAAAGGAAGGAAATCTGCGCTCCGCGGCCATGGCCGCCCTGGCCTTTTATTCCAGTCAGGGCTATGGCGATTACCGTCGTCAGGAAGACGGCTATGTCTGGCGCGGCATGAATGTCAATATCTCGCAAAAGACTTCCATCGTCGACGACCTGAAAAAGCAGACGGGCACCGACTTCACCTTTTATTTCGGCAAGACGGCGATCATGACGTCCATCCATGACAAAGATGAGAACCGCTGTATCGGGCTGCCTGCGGACGACGCGATCCTGACGCACACCCTCCAGGAGGGGAAACAGCTTTGGTGCCGCCATATCATGATTAACGGGGAGTCGTGCCAGGCGTATGTGATCCCCATCCGGCAGGAGAGCGACGACGCCGTGGTCGGAGCGCTGATGGCTTCGCAATCCGCGGATGGCCTTGAATCCGCGCTCCGCCATTACGTCCTGACGACGGTCGCCGCCATGCTGCTGGTGCTCGTTGCGGTACTGGCCTTCATTTTCTGTCAGGCAAACTGGTTTGCGCGAAAATACTCGGAAGCGACCGACAAGAGCCGTCAGGATCTCCTGTCGGGCTTATATAACAAGCTCACCTTCGAATACGAGGCGGCCGGGTACCTCGCCCACCAAAAAGACGGCGAAATGTCCGCGCTCTTCATCATCGACCTCGACGACTTCAAGCAGGTCAACGACAAGTACGGCCACCAAACGGGCGACGAGCTCCTGAAATCCTTTGCGGAAATTCTGACGCAGTCCTTCCGCTCCTCCGACATCCTTGGCCGGGTCGGTGGCGACGAATTCATGGTTCTCATGCCGATCCCGGCAGACGAACCTCTCACGCGGATAGACGAACGCTCACGGGAAATCCTGGAGAAGCTTTGCAGCCGGAAGATCGGCGAAGCCAGCCATCTGACGTGCAGCATCGGCGTGGGCATCGGCGAGGCCCATTGCGGCTTCCGGGAGCTTTACTCGCTGGCCGACAAAGCGCTTTACGCCGCCAAGAAGAACGGCAAGGCGAACTTCGTCCGGTATTCGTGTCCGCGCATGTCGGCTGAAGAAGAATAATATACCCACAAAAAATGGAGGAAGAAAAACCGATTTTCTTCCTCCATTTTTTGCGCCTGTGAATATGCCGTACGCATCTCAGAATTTCTGTTACAGTCCGTACACCATACGGGCGTTTTTCGTCGTCTGCGCGGCAAGAGCTTCTATGCTTTCCCCGCGAATCTGGGCCGCACGTTCCGCCGTAATCCGGACGTATGCGGGCTCGTTTCGTTTCCCGCGATACGGAAGCGGCGAAAGATACGGGCAGTCCGTTTCGACCAGCAGACGGTCGGCAGGCATTTTCTCCACGATTTCCGGCAGCTTCGCCGCATTCTTGTAAGTCAGCGGGCCGTCGATGCCGATGTACCACCCGAGCTTCAAAAGCTCCTTCGCCATTTCCCAGCTTCCCGAAAAGCAGTGGATCACGCCGCGATTTTTCCGTCCCTCGGTCTTCAGGATCGTCATCAGATCGCCGTGGGCTTCCCGGTCGTGGATACAGACGGGCAAATCGAGGTCGCGGGCCAGCGCAAGCTGACGCGAGAACATTTTCCGCTGGAGCGCGCGCTTTTCCTCGTCCTTTTCCCAGTAATAGTCAAGCCCGATCTCGCCGATCGCGACGACGTTCTTCTCCTTCGTCCACGCGGCGAGACGATCTTCCTCCGCCTGCGAAAGCGGGAACGCGTTTTCCGGATGGACGCCGACGCCCGCGAAAACGGCTTCATGGGACGACGCAAGAGCGACGCAGCGCGCTGAAGATTCCATCGTGTCGCCGAAGGTCACGACGGCCACGACGCCCGCCGCTTTCGCGCGGTCCAGCATTTCCTCGCGGTCGCCGTCGAAGTCTTCCCCGTCGATATGGGCGTGAGTGTCGACGAGCTCGATTCCCTCCGCGCCGCGCTCCCAGGGCGGCGCGATCGCGCCTTTCTCAGCGGTCGTTTCCTCCGCTCCGGTCTTTCGCGAAGCGTCGCGCGCAGCCTTGCGCGCCTTTTGCTCTGCCGCCGCCCGCGCGCCGGGATCAAGGGCCGCGTTTTCTTCCTTCATTTCAGCGCACCACGCTTCCGGCGGGCATATCCGTCTCGATCAATTTCAACTTCTCGCCGTCGGAGGCCGCCAGCACCATACCGTGGGAAATAACGCCGCGCAGTTTCGCGGGCTTCAGGTTCGCGACGAGCACAACATGCTTGCCGACGAGTTCCTCCGCCGTATAGGCGTCGGCGATGCCGGACACGACTTCCCGCGTCTCGTCTCCGAGGGAAAGCGTCAGTTTCATCAGCTTGTCCGTCTTCGGTATGCGCTCCGCCGCCGTGACCTCCGCTACGCGAAGTTCCGTCTTCTTGAACTCGTCGATGGTGATAACGCCGTTTTCCGCAGGTTCCGCTTTTTTCTCCTGTTTTGGCGCGGCTTTCTGCTTCTCCGGCTTCTCCTTCGGAGCGGGCGCTTCTTTTTCCACTTCGATGCGCGGGAAAAGCTGCTCCGCTTCGCCGATATGCTGTCCCGCAGGAACGCCGCCCCAGGTCTTCACGTCTTCAAGGCGCACCGACGCAAAATCCTGCGCCATGCCGAGCTGCGCCCAGATTTTCGGCACCGTCTCGGGCATGAACGGCGAAACGAGCACGCTGATCACGCGCAGGCTCTCGGCGAGATTGTACATGACCGTCGCAAGCTCCGATTTTTTCGCCGCGTCTTTCGCCAGCGCCCAGGGCGCCGTCTCGTCGATATACTTGTTCGCACGGCCGATGAACGCCCAAAGCAGTTTGATCGCGCGGCTCAGTTCCATCTTTTCCATCGCGTCCGAATAATCCCGAACCAGCTCCCCGGCGTGCGCGATCAAATCCTCGTCCACCGCGCTCTTCGTCGTCGCCGCCTCGATGACGCCGTCCTGGAATTTTCCGATCATATTCAACGTGCGGTGCAGGAGGTTTCCGAGGTCGTTGGCGAGATCGGCGTTGATGCGCCCGATCAGCGCGTCGCGGGAGAAATTGCCGTCCTGTCCCAGCGCGATTTCCCGCAGCAAGAAGTAGCGGATTGCGTCCGCACCGAACTCGTCGATCAGGAGATTCGGGTCGACGACGTTGCCCTTGGACTTCGACATCTTATCTCCGTCCACGATCAGCCAGCCGTGGCCGTAAATCTGCTTCGGCAGCGGCAGCTCGAGGGACATCAAAATCGCGGGCCAGATGATGGAGTGGAAGCGCACGATCTCTTTTCCGACGAGGTGCACGTCCGCCGGCCAAAATTTCTTGAATTTTTCGGGATCGTCAAAGAAGCCCGCCGCCGTCACATAGTTCGTCAGCGCGTCAAACCAGACGTAAATGACGTGCTTCTCGTCGTCCGGAACGGGGATTCCCCAGTCGAAGGACGTGCGCGAAATGCAGAGGTCGTCGAGGCCCTGTTTGATGAAGCTGATCATCTCGTTGCGGCGGGAGACCGGCTGGATGAACTCGGGATTCGCCTCGATATGCGCCAGCAATCGGTCGGCGTAGTTCGACAGCTTGAAGAAATACGCCTCTTCCGACACCTGCTCCACGGGGCGGTGGCAATCGGGGCAGCAGCCGTTCTCGTCGAGCTGCAGCTCCGTCCAGTAGCTTTCACAAGGCGTGCAGTAAAGTCCCGTGTATTCGCCCTTATAGACGTCGCCCTTCGCTTTCGCGCGGCGGAAAAATTCCTGCACGACGCGGTGATGACGCGGCTCGCTGGTGCGCAGGAAATCGTCGTTGGAGATATGGAGACGCTTCCAGAGCGCCTGGAAGCCCGCGACGATCTTGTCCACATATTCGATCGGCGTCACGCCTTCTTTTTCAGCGGCCTGCTGAATCTTCTGCCCATGCTCGTCGCTTCCGGTCAGGAAGAACACGTCGTAGCCCGCCAGCCGCTTGAAGCGCGCCGTCGCGTCCGCGATCGTCGTGCAGTACGCGTGGCCGATGTGCAGCTTCGCGCTCGGATAGTAGATCGGCGTCGTTATATAAAAAGTTTTGTTCGCCATGAAAATTCCCTCCTAAAAGATAACTTCTTTATTTTATCAATCCGAACGCATAAAAGCAATACTAAAAGCCGCCGCCGGTTTGATTCCGGCGACGGCTTTTTGAGCTAACCGCAAGGTTAAGAAGCGCGAAGCGATTTCAGTTCCTTTACCACGTCCATCAAAAGCCCGGTTGCTTCCTCCAACTGAGCGATAGTCTCTTCACAGCTTTCGACAGGATCGGGGAGATCGTCGTAATCCAGCACCGAATCGTCGCGAATCAGGCCGAGGTCGAGGCTGTCGCCCTTCGCGCGAATCTCGTCCCGGGTGAAGACGCTGAACCGTTCATCTTTGACCGTATGGCGATCTTTCGCTTCAAAGGCAGCCTCGATATTTTTGAAATGCTCCGTTTTCAGCGGATTCGTCTTGCCGAAGGAGGGCATATTCGTCCGAAGGTCATAGAACCAGACTTCCTTGGTGTTGCCCTTGTCGGTCTTGCCCCGCGTGAAGAACAGCACGTTCGTCTTGACGCCCTGCGCGTAGAAAATGCCCGTAGGCAAACGCAGGACGGTATGGAGGTCGCATTTGTCCATCAGGTCGGCGCGGATTTTCGCGCCGTCGCCGTCGGCGAAAAGCACGTTGTCCGGCAGTACGACGGCAGCACGCGCTTTGCCGTCGGCTTTCAGGCTGCGGTAGATGTGCTGGAGAAAATTGAGCTGCTTGTTGCTCGTCGGGAACGTGAAATCGTCGCGGGTCGCGCGCTCGCCGCCTTTCTTCGTGCCGAAGGGCGGATTCGTCAGCACGAGGTCGTAGCCCTTCATTTGCTTGCCCACGTTGGAAAGCGTGTCGGCAAGGAAAATCTTTCCGTTGACGTCGTGAAGCATGGCGTTCATCAGAGCGAGGCGGTGCGCGTCATGGACAAGCTCGCAGCCCGTGAACGCTTCGTTTTTCTCGAAAGTTGCCATGTCGGCGTCAAGGTCGAAAAAGTCGTCCGTGTGCTCGCGCACGTATCGGCTCGCGGCAAGCATGAAGCCGAATGTGCCGCAGGCCGGATCGTTGCACCGTTCGCCGGGTTGCGGCTTCATCAGCCGCGTCATCACGTCGATGAGCGGGCGGGGCGTAAAATATTGGCCTGCGCCGGATTTCTTCTCGTTGGCGTTCTTCTCCAAAAGCCCTTCGTAGAGATTGCCAAGCCCTTCCTCACGGGCGGAGAACCAGTCGAGGGCGTCGATGGAGGTGATGATCTTTTCGAGGTTCTTCGGTTCGTCAATGTTCGTGGACGCGCCCTGATATATTTCGCGGATGCGCCCCGTGGAATGCTCGCCGAGCTGCGTCAGGAGCTTCTTGTAGTAACTTTTCAGCGCGACGCCGCTTTTCGCGGTCAGGTCATCCCAGCGCCAGCCCTCGGGAATGTCCTTCTCCGAACCCGTTTCCTTCGCCATTTTCAGGAACAGGATATAGGTCAGCTCGGTGACGTACTGATGATAGGTGATGCCGTCGTCCCGAAGCACGTTGCAGAGGTTCCAGAGCTTTTGCACGATTTCCTGCGTGGTCATGGTTGGTTCCTTTCAATAATCCATCCAATTTCGGAAGCGATTTTTAATATGCTTTCCTCGAAAGCAATCGGTTTAAATGCAGGTTCAATTTTTGACCAATTCTCATTGAAATCGTGTAACGCTTCTAAAATCTTATTTAATGCCTCTTGTTGGCCTTTTGGCAAGATGACCGTTCGTTGTCTTTGGTTGATAATGCTTTGATTTACCAGTGCAGAAAATAATTGATGGAGAAGCGGATTCATATTGTATGGTCCATCGCTGATGATGGTATTATTCATTTCATATTTCCTTTCGTAATGCTATGAGTTGATTGTGGAAATCATCGAAACTGATGGGGCAAGTCTTGCGAAGCGTTGTAATGTCAGCATTTTTCGCTATTTCGCAAAAGACTTCCCGACAAGCTTCTCGATTATACGCGGATAATATCCGGGATAACCGATTCTTAGGATAATTACTGCTTGGGTTAGCCTTATCTCCCCAATCTAATTCCGGCTTTGCAGGACACGATTCAACAGCTCCTTTTTGATTGTCCTTCTTGTGCTTGGACTGTCGAATTCCTCCGAAAGCCTTTGGAAGCGCTTTTTCGTCCCCTATCATCCAGCTTTCGATCATCTTCATGGGGATTGCGGCAACGCCGCGGAGTTCTTTCGCCTGAAAACCACGAAGAATATCTGTTTTTATCTCGTCGTATCTTTTTTGACATGCGGATTCTTTTCGTGCGTCGACACCGCTTTCCTTATCAGCGTCGACATATAACATGCCTCCGTCGCATTTTTGTCGCATTGCCTCAATGCTCAAAAGATATGCGCGGATTCCATGTCCTTTCAGATTCCGGTTGTGAGGTTGCAACCGAATCCTTCTGTGTTTGGGCGAGCTTAGTTCCATTTCCGAGCGTGGGAACAGGTTCATGGTTACGTCTGTTTCTCCAAGGATTTTGCGAATAAATATCTGAACGGGGCCTTCCTCTATAGTTCCCGTTTGATAATTTACAGTTCCACAATCCGTCGGGCCTTCTCCCTGCAATAAAAGTTTTAACATCAGCGTTCCTCCGTGAAGCCTTTCATAAAATCCTTTCCACGATTCAGCATTGCTTCACCCGGATAGAGATAAGCTAATTCTTCCTTGATGTCTTTTAGGTCTAAAAAGTTTACACATTGGGTAAAGCCGTTTATATCTCGATATAGGCAACGAATTTCCTCCGGTTTTGCATAGTCTAACAAAACAGTGCTGTGCGTAGTCAGAATAATTTGCTGCCCATTGTTTTTGCTATACTCCCGCAAAAACTCCATAAGAATTGCAATGTTGCTGGAGTTGATTCCGTCCTCTACCTCGTCCAGCAAAATGACGCCGCCGCTTTTGTTCAGGAACGGCAACGCAAATAAAGCTACAAGGCGCAAAACGCCGTCGCTGATTCCACCGGATTGAACCGTGATAGGGTGCTCATTGAACTGCTCTATGGTTTCCAAATGTGCCCATCCTGCCCGTCCTGAGCCGGAACGCACTGATCTTACAGATTTCATTTTAGGAAGCACTCTAGTCAATGTATTTAATAATGTTTCTCTTTCATTTCCATTCAATTTGTAAATGAGATTCGGCAATTTTTCACCGCTAAATCCTAAAGAACGTTCCTGCCCACGAGCGCTTCGTCTCATGTCCTTTGGTGTGAGCAAGTCTAACGGCTCCGTTTCCAAAAAGAAATGCTTAATGGCGTAGAGGTGTGGAAATTGCTCGCGCTGTTTTTCATCAATAAAACGGATCAGCGAAGAAGAATACTCGCCTACAGGGATGGATTCCCCTTTATTGTCTCGTTCATTCTGTCGAAAACCTTCTTTTGAATCGTAATATAAGATCATCTGTGACTTTACATTATATATAGATGGCCATGTTATTTTTTCTGAACGTAATGTTATTTTATTGTCTGTTTTATTGACCACGAAAGTAATCATCCAAGAAAGGCTATCTAAAGGTTTCTGTTCGCTTTCAAATTCTAAACTAAAAGTAATATTTTTTTGAAATTTTGGAAATAACTTTGAAGCAAGATCATCTGCGTTCATTCTACGGTCTTTCATAAAGTCATCTACCGTGGAGGTGCAACAATATTTCAAAAAGGTTAATGCCTGCAGGATAGAGCTTTTCCCTGAAGCATTATCTCCGACGAAAACAGTCATATCTTTTGAGAAATAAATATGAGAATCATCGAATGTCTTAAAATTGTCTATGAATATTTCAGTCAGTTTATATGGAATAGGCAGTTTTGGTAAATTATTTTCATGTGTTCGATTCATTTTGAAACCTCCTTATGATATGAGTATTTCAGCAATCCTTCCGCGCTTGCTTCCTTCGGGTCGTTCGTTCCAAGTTTGCCTCGGAAGGCGCGGGCGAGGATGGATTTTTTTGTAAGGTCGATGTTTTCGAGCAGGTGCTCGGCGGCTTCCTTCGCTTTCTGCTCGCGATCGAAAATAACGTCAAGGATACGGACGATTTCTTTTTGTTCGGGGAGCGTGGGAACAGGAACAGAAAGTTTTGCCAATGACTTTCCTGTTAAGTGCTTAATTGTTGTGCCGGTATAATAAGATTCCAATTTACCGCTAATACTCAGATAATATAGATTATATGCTATAAATTGGCTTAAATTATCAGGATATGGGCGAAAACGGTGCAATGCTTTTTGATAGATGAACGTATTTGGTCCATTTGTCCATACAGCGCAACGTCCTGGCTCGCCGCCTTCACAAATCAATACATCCCCATCTTCAATGGAAAACTTTTTTCGCTCATCTTCCGTAGCTAAAAGCTCCAATACATCCTCAAACGAAAAGCTGAACCACCTAACATTTATATTTCGCAAATATTTTGTGGGGTGTCCAAGATTTTTGGCCTTGTCCAGCATTTTTCCTAATTTTGTTTCACCGAGATTCTGAAAAGTTTTTCTTTCCCAGCTCTCCATCCCCACTCCGTGCTCTTCGCGCCACTTTTTCGTCAGTTCCCCCGTGAAAGCCTTGTGCAGAATGGCGGCTTTGCGGATTGGGAATTGGTCGAGGGCGGCGCGGATTTTTTCGGCGGTGGTGTCGAGCTTCGAGAAAAGCGATTCGATACGGGCGACGATACGCTGTTGCTCGGGAAGCGGAGGGAGGGGAATTAAGGTCCTCTTAGCATTGACAATAGTATATGTGTCAACCGTGGTTCCCCCTGACATATTATGTAATTGATTTGTCAGGAACTCACTTTTATATAGATGGTAGATATATCGTGAATTAACTGTCTTTTTTTTCTTGAACCAAACTACGTTTCCATCCTTGAAATAAAATTCATCATTTGATTGTATTTCAAATGGAACTCCAATAGTTCCAACTCCACTAATCAATATATCTCCTATTTGAGGGACACCAAAGTTTTTTTTGAACGCTTCATACATTTCACGCGAAATAAATAATTCATTATCAACTGTACCATAATCTGAGAGTTTTACTAATTCTCTTGTGCGATAAAAAGGTATTCCTTCTTTAAGCCAATCATCTTTATGTACTCTTTTGCTGGAAGTTACATCAAAGATAGATGCGATTGTTGTCCATACCCAATTCTTCGGCACTTCATACGGCCATTCCTCGCGCGGCAATACGAGCCGCGTTTCTTTTTGCTTTTTCAAGCCGTTTCTCCTCCGTCGTCATACAGATATTCGTTGATTTCCAGCACAACGCTTTCGAGCTTGCCCGTAAATACCTTGTCAATTTTCGCGAAGCCGCCCGCTTCGTGGAATCGCGTATCTTCGTCAAATACGGAGACGTTCAGCACGGATTCGTTCATCAAATATTGTTCCATGCGCGCGAGCCAGCCTAGCTCCAACTTCGAGAATTTGTGCGCCTTTTTGAGCCGATCGACGGCGCGGCGGATTTTTGCCTCATGGCTGATCAGTTCCGCGCCGATGGCGTAGCGGCGGATCAACGTGATGATGTCGGCGGCGATTTCCTCGTTCGTCATTTCGGAAATGGCGGTATTGAGCTTTTGCGTGGTGAAGCCCTCTCGGTCGAGAGCCAGCCGCAGATTTTTCAGGCTCTCCCGCGTCAGGTCGCGGGGGCGCGTGCAGACGATCTTCAGCGCGGCGATCTCGTTTTGATGCGTCTTGATATAGTCGGCGAACGCATCAAGATAGTCCTCGGGGCGGGCGCCGCTGCCATAGCCTCGGGTGTGTCCGGTCAGCTCGTCGTCATGCACAGAAAGCACGACGGGTTTCGACTCGTATCGTGTTTTCTGCATCCAACGAATCGCATCAGCGTAAGACGTCAGGCGCTTTTTCGCCTCGGCGGGTTTGCATCCGCGCAGTTCGGCGATGACCTGCTCCGGTTTCTTGCCGTTCGTCATGCTGACAAAATGTTCGAGGTCTTCGCTGTTCATCTTGCGTTGCTTTCGCTGCATCTTGGCGAGAATCTGGTCGATCTGGTACTGGATTTGCTTTTCGTCCTTCATGACTTCCAGCCCGTCCAAAAGGTCGCCGAGGGTCGTGGCGGGATTTTGGACGACGGGCTTCATGGTGTTGACCGGGTCGAGGGCGTCATAGACGCCCACCGGGTCGTAAATCTCGAAATGGGTCTTGTGGATTTCCGGGCAGAGGCGTGTGGCGCGGCCCAGCATCTGCTCGAATAGGATGCGGCTTTTGATGCGGCGCATGAAAACGAGGGTGGTGATTTCCGGCACGTCAATGCCCGTGGTCAAAAGATCGACGGTCACGGCGACGCTCGGGAAGTCCTCGTTCTTGAAGCGCTTGATGGCTTCCTGCACTTTCTTCTTGTTGCCGCCGCCGACGCTGCCCGTGATTTTCATGATAGCGTCGTTCGGCACGCCGCGCTCGGCGTATATTTCCTTAAGGATGGCGACGATCTTGTCCGCGTGCTGGTCGTCCACCGCGTAGATCAGCGTCTTTCCCTGCGTGCGCGGGCTTTCCGGGTCAATGTCTCTTGCGATTTCTTCGAGCACGACGCGGTTGAAATTGTCGTTGACGACTTGGCGGTTGAAATTCTCGACGTCAAAGTCCAGCTCGTCTTCGATCAGCTCGCTGTTCGTCACTTCGCCCGTTACGGGGTCATAGACGGCGACGGCGTCACCCTTCTTGTAATGGATGCCGCTTTCGCTGAGCTTCGTGGTCAGCACATGGGGCGCGTCGTGATCGACGAGGTAGCCCTCGATGACGGCCTCGCGGTAAGTGTACTTGAACACGGGGACGCCGAAAATCTCCGTGGTCTGCGGGGCGGGGGTCGCGGTCAGCGCGATGCGCACCGCGTCGAAATATTCGACGACGCTCCGATATTTGCTCTGATAGTCGCGCTGGTCGCGGTAGAGGATTTCGTCGCCCGTCATTTCCCGGTCGAGGATGTAGCCGCGATGCGCCTCGTCGATAATCACGAGGTCGTAGTCAGTGACGGCGGGCGTCCAGTCGCCTTCGTCGAACAGGATGCGCTTGACCATGCTCTGCACCGTGGCGACCTGCACGCGGGTTTCCTTGTCGATGGCTTTTTCGTCCAGCCCTTTGATATTGTAAATATCGTCGAGGGTCATCAGCTCTTCGAGCTTGACTTCCTTGAAAACGTCCTGCGCCTGTTCGCCGAGGGCGTTTCGGTCCACGAGGAACAGGATGCGGCGGAAGCGTCCCGTTTTCAGGAAACGATAAATCATGCCGAGGACGGTTCGCGTCTTGCCCGTGCCCGTCGCCATAGCCAGCAGGATGTTTTGCTGTCCGCAGAGGATGGCGGCCTCCGCCGCCTGGATGGCGCGAAGCTGATATTCGCGAAGGTTCAGCCCGTCCTTGTCGCGCAATAAATCATAAGGCATTTCCTTGAGATTTTGCGCGCTCTGCTCTTCGTCTTTTTCGAGCAGTTCGGCGATACCGTCGGGGCTGATCCAGCCGTGCAGTGCCTTCGGCGCGTTGTCGGGGCGGTGAAGGTCGAGGAACCAGACGCCGGATTTCGTCTCGTACTGTTCGAGATATGGTCTGCCGTTCGTTGCGAAGACGAACGGAACTTTATAGACGCCCCACGCGCCGATTTGATAGGACACGTCTTCGGGGCGGATATTCCGAGCATATTCCTTGCATTGGTAGTCGATGACGGAAGGAATGTCCTTGTGAGCGGCCTTCGCCTCGATGATGGCGACGAGGTCCAGCCCGATGAAAAGCGCATAGTCGGCAAAGCCACGGTTTGTTTTTTCGTTGCCCGTCGGCCATTCGGCGATGGCGAGATTGCGCCCTTTTTGCGGGCGCGTGCCTTTGGAGTGGCGAAGCTGTTCCGTGTCGGCCTCCCAGCCGACCTTGCGGAGCTGTTCGTCGATCATGTAGCGGGTCTCGGCCTCGGACTTGACGCGGCTCCCTGCGACTTTCTGCGATTGCTTTTTGCGTGTTTCGGGCTTTACGGCTTCGGATTCGGCGGCGGTCTTTTCCGCTTCGGCGGCGAGTTTTTCTTCCTCGTTTTCGTCGTCGTTCTTGTCGATAGCGGCGGCCTCTTCCGGCGCGGGCATGACAAAAGGCTGCGGCTGATAGGCATAGTCGCCGTAAACGCCCATGAACCACTCGCAAAGGCTGTATGCCATTTGGAGCAGCGCCTTCGCGTCGTCGACGGAGGCATAGTTCTCATGGGCGGCGTCGTTGCGCTTTTTCCGTAGGGCGTGCAGGATGTCTGCGAGGTCGCGGGTGATGAGACCCTCGCGGGAGAGAATGTTGATACGCTTGGCGGCGTTGTCATCGGCGGGGCGAGGAAGACGATCATAAGTGAAAATGAGGTTGACAACGGTTTCGCCGATCATGCCGAGCTTCATCAGGCAGGAATTGGAATCATCGTAGCAGTATTTTTCCGCCAGCACGCCAAAGTTCGCGAGAACGGGAAATGTTTTTTGCAGGAATGAGAAGTTCGAGTTCAACGATGCCGCCTCCTGTCGCAGATGCACGGAAGACTCCCCTTGTTTTCTGTATTTGTTTTTTATTCGACAACGGCTTAAAATTTCCTGCCCTATCCGCCCCAAAGGGGCTGTCGCACAAGCAAAATTTTGAGGTAAGAATTTCTTACTTCAAAATCTTCATGACAAAAACAGACACAGAAAAATTGCAGACAAGACAAAGGTTTCAAGACTTAACTGAAAATTCTCTAAGTACGACATTGGGGCTGTCGCAGGAAGAATCATTCTTCCTGCGACAGCCCCTTTTTCTTTCCTTACTTATCCATCAGTCGCGCCTGCATACGCTCGGCATTTTGCTCGGCGGAAAGGCGGCGGTCGAAGCTCCTGACGGCGGCCTCCTGCTCCGCTTCACTCAAGACGGAAACGATCTCAACACGGTGGCCCATGATGCGCTTGACCTGCTGCAGTTCCAGCTTCATTCGCGGCCCGTCCGGCACAAGCACATAAGACTCCGCGAGATCGCTGTGTGCGGCGTTCACGAGCGCGCCGACGGACGGCACGTCGCCTTCGTCGCCGCGCGTGATCAATGTCGCGCCGAGCTCCGTCAGCCGATTCGCCTGCTCCTCACGGCGCGAGACGGCCAACAGCGCCACCGGCATGAGCGACGAATGCGCGAGTACCATCGAATGCGGCTCCGCCATATTGTTCAGCCGAATATCGCTGATCGGGCCAAGCCCCGCCGCATATTCGAGCACGACGCCGGGATGCGCGGTATGCAGATGCACATGCAGCGTATGACGCCTGCGCTCGACGACAACGAAACTGGAATTTTCCGCCAGGAGCCGCTCGACCTCATTTTCATCCGCCTGCTGATTCTTGATGCAAAACGTCAGGCAATACGGGTGCACAATATCGCGGCGCGGGTCGGGCAATCCCGCCGTCTTCTCTCCCGTCCCGACGGAAAAATTCAGCGCGGGGGAAACGAAATTGCCGTTCAGTCCTTTTTGACAGCCGACGAGGAACGTCAGCATGATGCGCTCGCCCACATCGAGCTCGGCGTCGCCCGCGACGGGATGCTCCCCCGCCGCAATGGCGGCGGCCAAGATTTCCGTGATTGGGAGATTCGCCCGCACCGCGTGATACGCGCCTTTCGCCACCGCACGCGCCGCGTTGACCAGCGGACGCTCCGGTTCTTCCGGCAGCACGCGCTGCGCGTACAAAATACCGTATTGGAACGCCTTGCCGAATTCCGACGACGTCGCGTTGACCTTCCCGCTGAGGCCTTTCGCAAGACCGCGGAAAATCTGCGACAACACCACGCCGGAATTGCCCCTGGCGCCGAGGATCGCCGCCGACGCGACACGGCGTGAGAGCCCGCCGATACTGTCGTCTTTCGTCGTCGCGGTCGGCATGACCGCCGCTCCCATCGTCCGCAAAATATTCGTGCCCGGATGAGCGCCATACGACGGACGGAGCTTTTTGTCGAGCGCGTTGATATTCTCATATTCCAGCAAGAACTCGCTGTATGCGCCCGCAATCATGCGCTTGAAGTCGCTGCCGGTGATAACCTCCCCGTTCGTGCCCATACCTTTCATCTCCTTATGCGCAAATTCATTATTATGTTTATTATTCGCGATTTGTTATAAATTTCCTGCAAAAAAGTTCTGATTTTCAATTTGTAAATCGTCGCCGCTTCATATATAATATCCGAATAGAGCGTTCAATCAAAGGAAACACCGAAAGCACTTGGAGGTATGGATTTTATGGCAATCGAGAAAGCCGACGCGCCGAAAAAGGCGACGCGTCGTACGAAAAAGAACGACACGGCAGCAAACGGCGCCGAAAAGGCGGTCGCCGCGCCGAAAAAGAGCGCCCCGAAAAAAACGGCGGCGCATAAACCCGCAACAAAAAAATCTGCGCCCAAAGATAACCGGGACCTCATTTTCGCGCTCGACATCGGCACGCGAAGCGTTATCGGCATTGTCGCTGCCCAGGAGGAAGACGGTACGCTGACGATCCTTGATACCACGCGCAGGGAGCACAAGACCCGCGCCATGCTCGACGGCCAGATCCATGACGTGCCGCAGGTCGCCGCCGTCATCGGCGAAGTCAAGCGCGCACTGGAAGCGTCCACCGGCCCGCTGAAAAGCGTCGCCGTTGCCGCCGCAGGCCGCGCGCTTTATACGATGACCGCCGAGGCGGAAATGGATTTTGCCGGCGTCATCACCGCCGAGGGCGAGCGTCTTCTCGATTTTTCTGGCGTGCAGGCGGCGCAGGCGAAGCTCGCCGAGTCCTCCGAGATTGACGATCCGACGCGCTATTACTGCGTCGGCTACAGCACGATCCAGTATTCGCTGGACGGCATTCCGCTGAAATCCCTCGTCGGACAGCGCGGCTCCCATGCCGAGGCGTCCGTCATCGCCACCTTCTTGCCGCGCCAGGTCGTCGATTCCATGGACTCGGCGCTCACGGCGACGAATCTTTCTTTGAAAGCCGTCACCCTCGAACCGATTGCCGCAATCAACGTATTGATCCCGCCGACCATGCGTCATCTGAATCTCGTGCTCGTCGATATCGGCGCAGGCACGTCCGACGTCGCCATCACGAAAAACGGCAGCGTCATCGCTTACGGCATGGTGCCGCAGGCGGGCGATGAAATCACCGAAGCCATCAGCCAGAAATTCCTGCTCGACTTCAACGTCGCCGAGCGCATCAAACGCGACGCCGCCGAGGGAAAAGACGTGGATTTCATGGATATTCTCGGCATGGAATACCATCTGAAGGCCGACGAAATCCTCGATCCCATCATGCCCGCCATTCAGGCGCTCGCCGACGCCATCGCACGACAGATCGTCGACCTGAACGGCGACGAGCCGCAGGCGGTGCTGCTCGTGGGCGGCGGCGCACTGACGCCTCGTCTCGCGACCCTCGTGGCGGACAAGCTCTCAATCCCCGTAGAACGCGTTGCCGTACGCCGTCCGAACGCCATCGACGGCGTCTCTGCCCTGCCGCCGGAATTGATGCAGCCGGACGCCGTGACGCCGCTCGGCATCTTGAAGATCGCGTCGCTGAATACACTCCATTTCCTGACGGTTTACGTTTCCGGCGAGGAACACCGTCTGTTCAATTTCCGCAACATGACCGTCGCCGACGCGCTGCTCGCGGCCGGCGTCCAGATCCAGCGGGAAGCCACGGAAACCGACGTCGGTCTCCATATCGAAGTGGACGGCGAAGCGAAATTCTTCCCCGGCACGATTGGCTCCGCCCCCCACATCACCGTAGACGGCGCGCCCGCCGACCTTGACACGATCATCGAGAGCGGCGCGCATATCGAGATCGAGGCGGGCAACGAAAGCACGCTGCCGACGCTGACCGTCGGGAGCGTCCTCGAAACGAAGGAAGAGCCGTACACGCTTTATATCAACGGCAACCCGAAAAAACTCGCGGCGGCGTTCCTCGTGAACGACGAACCCGCGGACGAGAATCGACTCCTCGCGGACGGCGACGTCGTCACGACGAAAAAGACGCGCAGCGTCGGCGAAGCGCTGAAGGCCACCGGCTACCCGCCGACGGGAAAGAAAATCAAATACAAGCTGAACGGCGCCGAGACGCAGTTCACCTGCATTCCGGAGATTCTCCTGAACGACGAGCCGACGACGCTCTCAACGACGATTTACGAGGGCGACCGCATCGAGTATCATCTGCCGGACGATCCGAAACTCGGCGAAGTGCTTGGGCTTTCCGATTACGAGACGAGCCTCGTGATCTACTTCAACGGCGCGGAAAAGAAAATCCCGTCTGCGGCGGTGTCCCTGGAACTGAACGGACGCCCCGCCACGGCGAACACCATCGTCACCGAAGGGTGCAGCGTGAAATATGAGCTGTCCGAACGCCGCGCAACGCTCGTCAGCACGGCGCTGATGGCGGTGGGCTTCACGCCGCCGGAACCGACCAGCGGGATGCACGTCACGATCAAAGTCAACGACACGCCCGCGACGTTCACCGATCCGATCATGAACGGCGACCACATCGACGTCGACATTCAGCTCTCGAAGGACGTTATCGCCAAAAAAGCCGCGGCGAATGTCGCAGCGAAGGCCGCCGAGCCCAGCGAATCTGCCGAATCCTCCACGGAGCTTTTCGACCCTGCCGAAACGGCAGAAGCGCCTGCGTCGGAACCGGCCCCCGCAGAGAGCGGCGGACTGAAGGAAGGTCTCCTTTCCGGCTATCTCGCGCAGCTTGAGAAAGAAAAAGCCGAAGCGCTCAAAAAATAACAGGAATGAGATAAAAATGAAAGTCGTCCGACGGGCGGCTTTCATTTTTTTACATGCGAAATAAAGAATCGGCAGGATTTTTTGCTCCCGTGTCAAAGTACTATACAGATATACATTGAAAGGAGCCGACCGATGGGAAAAATCGTACGCGAGGGAACGCGGCTGCGTCTGCGCGTCGCAGAGGAGAGCGACCTCGACTATATTCTCGCTTCGGAGGCTGCGCCGGAAAACGCACGCTATATCATCGCAGACTCCCGTTCCTATCATCTGGACACGCTGGACTCCCCCTCGAGCGTTCATCTGATCGTCGAGCGGAAAGACGACGGCGCGCCGGTGGGATTCATCGTAGCGACGGGACTGAACAGCCCGCACCATGAGCAATATTGGCGGCGCGTGATCATCAACGAGCCCGACAAAGGCTACGGAAAAGAAGCGATGAATCTCCTGCTGGCGTGGGCCTTTGAGGACGCTGGCGCGCACCGGGGCTGGCTCGACTGCAAGGAATACAACGACCGCGCGCTGCACGTTTACGAAGCGGTCGGTCTCAAGCGCGAAGGCGTCATGCGCGAAACGATTCTCGTGAACGGGACGTATGAAAATCTCGTGATGCTCGGAATCCTGGACCGCGAATGGCGCGCGCTGCAAAAGGAGGGACACGAATGACCTCGGCTGTGAAAAGAGTTTACCTGATCGTGCTGGACAGCTTCGGCGTCGGCGAGCTTCCGGACGCGGCGACTTTCGGCGACGCAGGCTCCCATACGCTGCAGACGATACGAAAATCGCCCGACTATGACACGCCGAATCTTGCGTCGTTGGGGCTTTTCCATATCGAAGGCGTCGGCGGCGGCACCGGAACTCCGATAGGCGCTTTCGGACGCTGCGCCGAACTTTCCCAGGGCAAGGACACGACCACGGGACACTGGGAAATCGCCGGCGTCGTGTCGGAACACGGTATGCCGACGTTTCCCGACGGCTTCCCTCCGGAGCTGATGAAAAAGCTGGAAGAGACCTTCGGCCGCCCCGTGCTCTGCGGCAAGCCGTACTCCGGCACCGAAGTCATTCACGACTACGGGCGCGAGCACGAAAAAACGGGCGCGCTGATCGTCTACACGTCGGCGGACAGCGTGCTGCAGATTGCCGCCCACGAAAGCATAGTGCCGCGCGAAAAGCTCTACGATTACTGCAAGAAAGCCCGCGCGCTCATGCAGGGCGACTGGGGCGTCGGACGCGTGATCGCGCGTCCGTTCATCGGCGCGTATCCCGAATACGAGCGCACGGCGGGACGCCATGACTACTCCCTCGATCCGCCGAAGCCGACGCTGCTCGACGTGCTTTCAGCGGCGGGCCTCACGACCATCGGCGTCGGCAAGATCTCGGACATTTTCGCCGCGCGGGGCGTCGGCCGCCATATCGCGATGGACGGCAACGACGACGGCATGAACAAGACCATCGCGACGCAGGACGAGGACTTCACGGGGCTCTGCTTCGTCAATCTCGTCGATTTTGATATGAAATACGGCCACCGACGCGACGTCGAGGGCTACGCAAAAGCGGCCACGACTTTCGACCGTCAGCTCGCGCAGTTCATGAAGCGCATGCGCGCGGACGACGTGATGATGATTACGGCGGATCACGGCTGCGACCCCGGCTTTTCCGGCAGCGACCACACGCGCGAATATACGCCCCTTCTCGTTTACGGCGCGACCGTCAAGGCCGGCGTCGATCTCGGCACGCGGCGCACTTTCGCCGACATCGGCGTCACGGCGGCGGAAATGCTCGGCTGCAAACTCCCCTGCGAAGGAGTGAGTTTCTGGACCGAGATTCGGAGGCAGTAAAACATCATGCGGATATACGATTTGATCACGACAAAAAAGCGCGGCGGCGCGCTGACAAAAGAAGAGATCGAGTTTTTCGTGAACGGCTGCGCGCGCGATGAGATCCCCAGGGAGCAGCAGTCCGCACTCTTAATGGCAATCTGGTTTCGCGGCATGACGGACGAAGAAACGACGAATCTGACGCTGGCGATGGAACGCTCCGGCGAGACGATCGGCCTGTCGGCGCTGCCCGGCGTCAAAGCGGACAAGCACTCGACGGGCGGCGTCGGGGACAAGACGACGCTGATCGTCGCGCCCATCGCGGCGGCGGCCGGGCTGACGATGGCGAAAATGTCCGGCCGCGGCCTCGGCCACACCGGCGGCACCCTGGACAAGCTGGAGTCGATTCCCGGTCTTCGGACGGAGCTCTCCCGCGAGGAATTCTTCCGCATCGTGAAAACCTGCGGGCTTGCGGTCGCGGGGCAGACGGGAGACCTCGTCCCCGCCGACAAAAAACTTTATGCGCTGCGCGACGTGACCTCGACGGTGGACAGCATTCCGCTGATTGCCTCCTCGGTCATGAGCAAGAAACTGGCGGCCGGTGCAAACGTGATCCTGCTCGACGTGAAAGTCGGCAGCGGCGCTTTCATGAAAACGGCCGAAGAGGCGGAAAAACTCGCGCAGACGATGGTCGCCATCGGCGAGGCGGCAGGACGGCGCACGGAAGCCGTCATCACCGATATGGACGCGCCGCTGGGCTTCGCCGTTGGAAATGCGACAGAAGTGGCGGAAGCGTCTGCGGTGCTCCACGGGGAAGGCCCGCGCGACCTTCGCGAGGAAAGCCTGCTGCTCTCGTCGGAACTTCTCTATCTGGCGGGACATGGCGACCGCGAAACATGTATGCGTCTGGCAACGGAGGCGCTGACGTCCGGCGCGGCGCTCGAAAAATTCTGCGCGATGGTTCGGGCGCAGGGCGGGGACGACTCGGTGATTCGCGACACGTCGCTCTTGCCGCAGGCGAAGATCACGCATGACGTCCTCGCGCCGACGGACGGTTATATCACGAAAACGGACGCGGAAAGCGTCGGCGTCGTCTCCTGCATGCTCGGCGCAGGCCGCGAAAAGTACGGCGACGCCATCGATCCGGCGGCGGGCGTCCTGCTGAAAAAGAAATACGGCGACGCGGTAAAGAAAGGCGAGCCGATCGCAACATTTTTGACCGCACGGGAGGATGCGCTGCCCGAGGCCGAGCGACGTTTCCTCGCCGCAGTCTCCATCGGAAAGACGCCGCCCGCTCCGCGTCCGCTGATTTACGCGCGCGTGGAAAAAGACGGCATAGAACGATTTACATAAAATCTTTTCACTCAACTTATTAAGAGGAGGAAACAACATGACAGAAACAGACAAGAAACTGCTTGCCGAAGCGAAACGCGTACGCGAATTCGCATATTGTCCGTACTCGAAATTCGCGGTGGGCGCGGCGGTGCTCGGCGCGTCGGGCGAAATCTACGGCGGCTGCAACGTGGAAAACGCTTCTTACTCCGTGACGAACTGCGCAGAACGCACGGCGATCTATCAGGCAATTTCCGCCGGAGAGCAGGACATCCTGGCTTTGGCCGTCGTCGCCGAAGGCCCGTCTCCGGTGCCGCCCTGCGGCGCGTGCCGCCAAGTCATCGCAGAGTTCCGCATTCCGCATATCCTGATGGCGAATCTCGCCGACGAAGTGAAAGAGATGACGCTGTCAGAACTCCTGCCCGAAGCGTTTACCGACGAAAACATAAAAGGATAATCGGCAGTTCGTTCCCCGGTTACTGCGACAAAAAGACGCCCCGGCTTTTCCAAGCCGGGGCGTACTTTTAATCTTTATTACAGATAATATCTGACGCCGGAGGCGAAAATTTGCTGGTCTTTTTCGCCGGGAACATTGATTCCGATATTTTCTCCGACGCGTTCCGAGTGACCCATCTTGCCAAGAACGCGGCCGTCGGGACTCGTGATTCCTTCGATGGCCCAAACCGAACCGTTCGGGTTGAAAGCGACGTCCATGCTCGGATTGCCCGCAGCGTCGACGTACCGCGTGGCAATCTGCCCCCGCAGGCGCAATCGCGCGAGAATCTCCTTGTCCGCGTAAAAACGCCCCTCGCCGTGGGAAACGGGAACCGTCTGCACCGAGCCGACGGGCACGCCGGAAAACCACGGTGAAAGATTCGACACGACTTTCGTGCGGACCATGCACGAAACATGACGTCCGATGGTGTTGAACGTCAGCGTCGGCGAATTGTCGGAAAGCGGGCGGATATCCCCGTACGGCACGAGGCCGAGCTTGATCAGCGCCTGGAAGCCGTTGCAGATGCCAAGCATCAGGCCGTCCCGCTCCGTCAGATGCTCCATGATCGCGTCGCGGATCCACGGATTCCTGAACATCGCCGCGATGAATTTCCCCGAGCCGTCCGGCTCGTCGCCGCCGGAAAAGCCCCCCGGCAGCATGATGATCTGCGCGGATTTTATGCCGTTCAAGATGGCTTCGACCGTTTCTCCGATAGCGCGCGGCGTCAGATTTCGCACGACGAGCGTCTCGACTTTCGCGCCCGCTTTCGCAAACGCGCGGGCGGAATCATACTCGCAGTTCGTGCCGGGGAATACGGGAATGAAGACGCGCGGCTGCGCATAATGCACGCTCGCGGCGATACTGCTTCCCTGCGTGTAATCGGGCGTTTGCGGCACCGCAGTGGGCGCGGCGGAGATCTTCGTCGGGAAGATTCGTTCCAGCGGCTCTCTCCATACGCTTTCCGCTTCTCCCAGATTGACGATGACGCCGCCGCAGACGATATTCGGCTGCTCCATCGTATAGCCGAGCACGTATGCGCCCGTACCGGCGAGCGCCGTCTCCACGTCCGTGCCTTCGGGCAGCTCCAAAAGGATCGTGCCGTAGTCGGGCAGGAACAGCTCCTCCGCATTCAGCGCGGCGTCGAAGCAGAAACCGATCCCGTTGCCGAGACACATTTTCGTCACTGCCGCCGCAACACCGCCCACGCGTACCGTCGCGGCAGAAAGAACCTGACGCGACGCGGTCATCGCCGCGACCTTCTCGAAATTATCGCGAAGACGGGCAAAGTCCGGCATATCGACCTCGTCCTTTGGACACGGAACGGCGTAGACCGTGCTGCCTATCGCCTTGAATTCCGCCGAAACGACGACGTCCGCAGGCAGTACGCCCACAGCGAAAGCCGCCAGCGTCGGCGGCACATGGATATCCATGAACGTGCCGGACATGGAGTCTTTGCCGCCGATGGCGGCGATTTCCAGCGAGCGCTGCGCCCAAAGCGCGCCGAGAAGCGCCGCGAAAGGCTTGCCCCATTTCTTTTCGTCCTTGCCGAGGCTCTCGAAATATTCCTGAAGCGTCAGCCACGCGTGCTTTGCATTGCCGCCCATCGCAACGATCTTCGCCACGGCCTCGACGACCGCGTACATCGCGCCGTGGAACGGGCTCCACTCCATCAGGTACGGATCGAGTCCGTACGCCATCGCCGTAGCGGTGTTCGTCTCCCCTTCCAGCATCGGAAGTTTCGCCACCATGCCCTCCTGCGGCGTGAGCTGATGCTTTCCGCCGAAAGGCATCAAAACCGTGCCGGCGCCGACGGTGGAGTCAAATCGCTCTGCAAGACCTTTTTGCGCGCAGACGTTGAGCCGCGAAAGATTCTTGAACCATGCATCATAAAGGTTCGAGCCGCAGGCCTCGATTTCCTCAGGCAGACGATGCATATAGCGGTTTTCCGCGTCCGGCTGAACGATGGTCGCCTCGACGTGCTGGCGCACGCCGTTCGTCGCGAGGAAGTTCCGCGCAAGATTGACGACTTCCTTGCCGCGCCACCGCATGACGAGCCGCGGCTCCTTCGTCACGACCGCGACTTGCGTCGCCTCCAGATTTTCCACATCTGCCGCGCCGATAAACGTGGCGACGTCTTCTTTGGCGAGCACTACCGCCATACGCTCCTGCGACTCGGAGATCGCGAGTTCCGTGCCGTCGAGGCCGTCATATTTCTTCGGCACGGCGTCGAGGTCGACGGAAAGGCCGTCCGTCAGCTCGCCAATGGCGACGGCGACGCCGCCTGCGCCG
>JAFZRW010000049.1 GCA_017619685.1 Schwartzia sp. (in: firmicutes) | reverse complement strand
TCATAACGTGCCAAATACGGCGGCAAGCCTACATGGTCGGCTTCAAAAACGTACAAGACTTCCCGCGCAGGAATCGGAAGCTTAGAAAGAGCGACAATCAACGCGGCAATTTTCTTAGGCTTTTTGAGACGCGGTGCACGCATATGCTCGGCAATCACGAATTCTGCAACGCGGCGCCAGAGCTTCGGCAATGTCATTCGGGCGTCCCATGCGGCCAAAGCCTCTATTCCGCGCTTCTCATGATCGTAATGATGCGGCAGCATATCTATCGGCGTCATTCCTTTACCGAGATCGTGTACGAGCGCCGCAAAACGCGCAGCAATGTCCTCCGTCCGCCCTGCAACGACGTCCACCATCGTCATCGTATGTTCAAAAGCGTCTCCTTCCGGATGAAAATCCTTGGGCTGCGTTTTCCCAATCAACGCAAACAATTCCGGAAAAACCGCGTCCAAAAGATTTGCGTCGAGCAGCGCGCGAAAAAATGCAGACGGCCGCGGCGCAGCGAGCGCCCGAGATAATTCCCCGAGAATACGTTCCTGTGGTTCGCCTATGAGTTCCTCCCGACAAGCACGCATCAACTCCACAGTATGCGGCTCGATCATATAGCCGAAAACCGCCGCCTGTCGCGCCGCCCGAAGCGCGCGCACCGGATCTTCCAAAAAACAATCCGAGATTGCACGAATCCGTCCCTGTCGAATATCATTTTCGCCGCTGAACGGATCGATCAAAACGGAAGCCCGTCCGGCGGGGAAAAGCTCAAGCGCCATCGCATTCATTGTCGTATCGCGGCGTGAAAGATCCTCTTCCAGCGTAACATAGCCGTCCGCGCGTGCAGCGAATCCCCGATAGCCCTTTCCCGTCTTGCGTTCCGTGCGCGCGAGCGCAATTTCCGATGATTTCCCATCAATTCGAAGCAAAAAAACCGGGAACGCACGTCCCACTTTTTGCGCCTCAGGAAACGACGACAAAAAAGCCGTCTCATCAAGTCCCACGACTACATAGTCCTTATCCTTCGGCGTCTCGCCGCGCAAAGAATCCCGAACCCAACCGCCGACAATCGCAACGCGTCCCCCTGCCGTATGTACGCGCCGCACAAATTCCAATTCCCTCATATCGGCCTCCAAGAACCGCTCTAAGTCTTCTATATAAAAAAGCAGGGCTTTACGCCCCGCAGTTCTTACTCTTTCACAATATACGCGCCGCGCTCTTCCACGCCGAGCACCACGGCGCGGGCTTCGACCTCATGCCGGCGGAACGTCTCGACCATCGCGTCGCCGACCGCCTCGGCGTGTGCTGTCGTATACGCGATAATGCAAGGTCCGGCGCCGCTCATCGCCACTCCCAGTGTGCCCGCTTCTCGCGCCGCGTCAAAAACCTCATACATGCCGGGAATCAATTTCGCACGATACGGCTGATGCAGCGCATCTTCAAACGCATGACGCAGGAACGTCTCATTTCCTTTTGCCAACGCGCCTACGAGCATAGCGGCACGCCCCACGTTGAACACCGCATCTTTCATCGGCACGTTTGCCGGAAGCGCATCACGCGCCGCCTTTGTCGAAAGATGAAAAGCCGGAATCGCAACTACCATTTTCAAAGGAAGCCGCGGCAAAAATGAAAAGCTTTCCGGCACGCCGTCCTGCACCAGGCTGACTGTAAAACCGCCGTAAATCGCCGGTGCCACATTATCAGGATGCCCCTCCAAGTCGGTCGCGATCTGCAAAAGACCCCGCCTGTCGTAAGGATTGCCAAGAGCCACGTTCGCAGCTTTCAGCGCGCCGACGATTGCCGCCGCACTGCTGCCAAGCCCCCGTGAAAGAGGAACGCCGTTTTTCATGCGAATAGACGCTCCCCGATATGTGTCGTCCGCTTTCGCACGACGCAACAGCGTTTGAATAGAACGCCACGCGAGATTGCGCTCATCCGTCGGGATATTCTCCGCGCCCTCGCCTTCAACCTGTATTTCCACGCCTGGCTCTTTTTTGAGCGTCAGCGAAAGCTCATTGTACATCGTGCAGGCAACGCCCAGACAATCAAATCCGGGTCCGCAATTCGCGCTGGTTGCCGGCACGCGAATCTTCACCGATTTTTCCATTCATTCTACCTCTTTCGTAGGCGGCGTTTCAACACGAATCACGCTCGATATCTTCGTCACGACAGGAAGTGCCGACAACGTCCGCTGCGCCCGCTCGATGCGGCGATGTTTGACATGATGCGTGATGGCGACAATCTCCGCAAGATCGCCGACTTTTCGCGTCTGGATTACTGAATTCAGACTGACGCCCTCATCGCCAAACGCGGTGGCGATTGCGCCAAGAACGCCCGGCATATCCGCTACCAAGAGACGCACATAGTACGCAGAAACCGTCTCTTCTACTGGACACAAACGTTTTTCTCCAAACGTCTGGAATCCGACTTCACGCACTTCGCCGCTGACAATTCCCCGCGCCAAAGACACAATATCCGCAACGACCGCCGAAGCCGTCGGAAGCGAACCCGCTCCGCGACCGTAAAACATCGCTTCGCCGATAGCGTTTCCCTTGATAAAGATCGCGTTGAAAACATCGCTGACAGACGCCAGCGGGTGCTCTTTCGGCAGGAACGTTGGATGCACGCGCACGTCGACGCCCTTTTCCGGCGAATCCTTCGCAATCGCAAGAAGTTTTATCACATACCCAAGCTGTCGGGCATAATCGATGTCTTCCGGCGTGATCTTCGTAATCCCCTCTACCGACACCGCATCCAACGTCACTCTCGTATTGAACGCCAACGAAGCCAGGATTGCAGCCTTTCGCGCCGCGTCCAGTCCCTCGACGTCCGCTGCGGGATTTGCCTCGGCATAGCCTTTTTCCTGCGCTTCTTTCAAGACCGATTGGTAATCCTCGCCAAATTCGGTCATTTTCGTCAGCATGTAGTTCGTCGTACCGTTTACGATACCGATAACCTCGGTAATACGATTTGCGGTCAGACTCTCCATGATGGGACGGATGATTGGAATACCGCCGCCGACGCTGGCTTCAAAAAGGAAACCGACGTTATTCTCTTCCGCCGTCTCAAACATTTCCTTGCCGAATTGAGCGATGACGTCCTTATTTGCCGTCACGACATGCTTTCCGGCTTTCATCGCCGCCAGCATATACTCCCGCGCGGGCTTCAGTCCGCCCATCAGTTCGACGACGATTTGGATTTCCTCGTCTTCGAGAATATCTTCAATCTTATCCGTTACGAGCAAATCTTCCATGTGCGGGCGCGTCTTTTTCGCATCGCGGACAAGCACCGCTTTGACCTTGACCGGAGCTCCTGCTTTCAGCGCAACTTCCCGGGCATTCTCATGCAGCACCTGAAGAACGCCCGAACCGACAGTCCCCGCGCCCAAAAGTCCAATCTTGATCGGCTTTTCCATTCCCGTATTCTCACTCCTGCCCAAGAATTTCCAGCTTTTTTACGCCGCCGAGCGAACGAAGTTTTTCCAGCAGCGCTTCAAGATTTGTGGAAAGCTTGTCCGTTTCAATAGAAATCGTCGTGTTTGCCACTCCCTGAAGCGGAATGCCCTGATGAATGGTCAGCACGTTGCCGGACGCATCCGAAATCATATTCAAGATACTGGAAAGAACACCTTTCTTGTTCTCCAAAAAAAACGTCAGCGTGATGAGTTTATTTTGGCTTGCTTCATAAAACGGAAACACGTAATCCTTGTATTTATAATACGCGCTTCTGCTCAGGCTCATCTTCTCGACGGCTTCGTTAATCGTTCTCGCTTCACCGCGTTTCAACATTTCCTTGACGCGAATAGTTTTTTTGATCGCCCCGGGAAGAATCTCCTCGCAAACCAAAAAAAATCCCTTAGACGTTTTTTTCATGAAAGCCCCTCCGTTTATATCCAATGGAACATTTTCTTCACACGGAGGATATTATACCATTCCTTATTTGACAAATGCAACAGAAATTCATGGCTGCCCTTAAAATCAATGAGGGGCTATCGCAGGAAGAATGATTTTTCCTGCGATAGCCCCAATGTCGTACTTGGAGAATTTTCAGTTAAGTCTTGAAACCTTTGTCTTGTCTGCAACTTTTCCGTGTCTGTTTTTGTCATGAAAATTTCACAGTAAGAAATTCTTAC
>JAFZRW010000048.1 GCA_017619685.1 Schwartzia sp. (in: firmicutes) | reverse complement strand
GATTATTGAAAACGTTGAATAAGGCAAGGCATGTTTCTGGCGACGGATTATTCAGCGTTTTCTCGATTATGAAAGGAAGGATGACCATGGCAACTTTGTTGGAAAAGACGAGAAAGATCAATCGGCTGCTGCAGCGTATGGAGAACGTCGAGTACGACGGCGTGGCTCGCGTTCTCTGCAACGTGATCGGTGCGAATGTTTATATAGCCGACAAAGCGGGCATGATTGCGGGCCATGCGTTTGTCGATGATTTCGAGTGCGAGTTGATGGTGGACAAGGTCATCAGCAAGAATTCCTTCCCGAAAAAATATGCGAAGTGGCTGCTGAAGATGGACGAGACGACGCCGAATCTTCGCTCGAAGAGCGGAATGTGCGCGTTCACGTCGGACGACACGCCCTGCGCTTTCAACGGAAAAAATACGACGGTCGTTCCCATCTACGGCGTGGGCGAGCGTATCGGCACGCTGGTTCTCGCGAAATACGATGAGGAATTTAACGACGACGACCTGATTCTCGCGGAGTATGGCGCCGCCGTCGTCGGCATGGAAATGTTGCGCGAGCGCACGCAGAAAATCGAGGTCGACGCGCGGGAAAAGGCGACGGTGCAAATCGCGCTGGCCACGCTTTCCTTCTCGGAACTCAAAGCCGCCGAGGCTATCATCTCGAAGCTCGAAGGCACGGAAGGTCTTTTGATTGCCTCGAAAGTTGCCGACGAGAATAAGATCACGCGTTCCGTCATCGTCAACGCGCTCAGGAAATTTGAGTCGGCGGGAATTATCGAGTCGCGCTCTCTCGGCATGAAGGGGACGTTTATCAAGGTCCTCAACAAACACCTTCTCGAAGGAATTGAAGGGCTGAAACGCTGATTTTATATGGAGTCCTTCGTGCTCGACTGTGGGAAAATATGCCTATTTCTTGTTTTTTGACGCAAAAATTTAAGAATAGGGCTATTATCTGTCGAAAAAAATGGTAAAATAAGAAAAGCTATCATGGATGGAGAGCATGTATTTCGCGCCGGGTTTCCTTTTGGCGGAGCCAAGAAGCCCTGGGGCGGGTTTTGTGTGTTCATAATTTGATTTGTGTCTGGGAGGGACGGCTATGCTTAACCAGATCATGCGCTCGCCGAATTTCGATATTCTGGAGCGCGGTCTTTCTGCGGCCAATCTTCGGCATGAGGTTATCGCGGACAATCTCGCGAATATCAACACGCCGAATTTCAAGCGAAGCGAAGTCGTTTTTGAGGAGCTTCTGGCGAAAGAGCTGTACGGCGACGACGGGAACAAGCTGCCGCTTGTCCGTACGCACGACAAGCATTTGCCTTTCAAGAAATTCGAGAAGGCGTCGGCGCGCGTCGAGCGCGACGATACGACCGTGATGCGCGTTGACAACAACAACGTCGACGTCGATATGGAAATGGCGAGCATCGCCAAGAATCAGCTGTATTACAACGCGATGGCGCGCCAGCTCAGCGGTTATATTTCGCGCGTTCGCTCTGTCATGCAGGGCGGCGGGGACTGAGACTTGATATGAGGGAGAGTGTGCTGTTATGAGCATGTTCGGAGGAATTGACACGTCGGCGTCCGGCCTCACGGCGGAACGCCTGCGCATGGACGTGATCTCGAATAATCTGGCGAACGCGAACACGACGCGCACGCCTGAGGGCGGTCCCTATCATCGGCGCTACGTTGTTTTCCAGCCGCGCGAATATGATGAAAGGGGCTTTGCGTCTTTCTTGGCGCACGCCCTGCATAAGAACCGCAAGAACCGGGACCGCGGCAACGGCGTCCGCGCCGTGCGTATTGAAGAGGACCGGCGGCAGGGCCCGCTCGTCTACGATCCGGGACACCCTGACGCGAACGCTGAAGGATATCTTGAGCGCCCGAACGTCAATGCGGTCGCGGAAATGGTCGATTTGATCACGGCTTCCCGCGCTTACGAGGCGAACGTGACGGCCATCAACGCCGCGAAGGCGATGGCGAATCAGGCCCTCGAAATCGGGAAAGGCTAATCGTGAGTTGCGCGGAACTTCGTTTCGCGTTGCATATATATAATTGAGGTGACGTCATGGAAATGCAACCCTTACAGATGACCCCGGTAAAGATGAGCGCGACGAGCCATCTCGGCGAGACGATTCCCGAGCCGGAAGTAAAATCCTTTGGGCAGTACATGATTGACGCGTTGAAGAAAACGAACGCGCTGCAGCAGCACTCCGACGCCATGAACGCGGCGTTGGCGGCGGGAGAAGTGGACGACATTTCGCAGGTCGTCATCGCCGCGCAGAAAGCGGAGCTTTCCCTGCAGCTGACGATGCAGGTCAGGAACAAGGCACTTTCCGCCTATCAGGAGCTCATGCGGATGCAGGTCTGATACATTCCTGCACATTCGTAATGACTCGAAGGGATGGAAAAGATGGCAGATTGGAAAGAACGGTATCTGCAGCTTTGGAATAAGACGACGAAGCAGCAGCGATACATCGCGCTCGGCGCGGTGGCGCTTCTGGTCGTGGCTATCGTCGCGGCGAGCTTCCTCTACGGCAGGAAGCCCGATCTCGTGCCGCTCTTCACGGACATGGAGACGAAAGACGCGGGAGACGTTGTCGCAAAGCTGAACGAGCAGAAAGTTCAATATGAGGTGCAGGAGACCGACAAGGGCGTCACGGTGCTCGTCTCGTCGAAGGACGTGCATACGGTCCGGCTCGATCTCGCTACGCAGGGACTGCCGCGCGGGCATAAAGGCTTCGAGATTTTCGACGACAGCAAGCTCGGCGTTACGGAGTTCCAGAATAAGGTCAACTATCTGCAAGCGCTCCAGGGCGAGCTGACGCGAACCATCGAGCAGATTGCGGCGGTCGACCGCGCCCGTGTGCATATCGTCCTTGCGGAGGACAGCCTTTACAAGAAGAACGAGAAGCCCGCGACGGCTTCGATCATGCTGAAGCTGAAGCCGGAAATTGAGCTTTCAAAGAAGGAAATCAAAGGCATCGTCAATTTGACGGCGCACAGTATCCAGGGGCTTTTGCCGGAAAATATCACGATCGTCGACGAGCACGGCAAGATCTTGAACGACCCGGACGACGACGAATACGAGGAAAAAGCCGTCAGCGCGAAGACCATCACGCAGATGGAAATGACGCGCAAAGTCCAGCAGCGGATGCAGAAGGACGTGCAGAGCCTTCTCGACCAGGCGCTGGGCGCAGGGCGGGCTTTTGTACGCGTCAATGTCGAGCTGGACTTTGATCAGCGGCAGATCGACCGGCAGACGTTTACGCCGGTCGTCGAGGACTCCGGCATCATCCGCAGCCAGCAGGACATGAGCGAGAGCTACACCGGCACCTCGAACAATCCGGGCGGCCCTGCGGGCGTGCAGGCAAACGTGCCCGGCTACGTCGCGGAAGCGGAGATCGCCAACGCGAACTATGAGAAAAAGGAATCCACGAAAAACTACGAGATCAACGAAGAGAAGCAGAAAGTCGTAGCCTCTCCCGGCTCGATCCGTCGCGTGAATATCGCGGTGCTCGTCAATGACGACATCACGCAGGCACAGCGGGACAGCATCATGCGTTCCGTCTCGTCGGCGGTCGGATTGAACCGCGAGCGGGGCGATACGGTATCCGTCGAGCCGCTTCCGTTCAGCACGGAAGTTGCGGATCGTTTGGCAGCGGCGGAACAGGCGGAGATAGATAGGCAGAATCGGATTATGTATGCGATAATAGCACTCATCATCCTGATCATTGCTTCCGTCATTGGCTATATCATTTGGAAACGCCGCAAAGAGCGCCTGGAGCGCGAAGCCGAGGAGGCGCGGCTGGAAGAAGAAAGGCGGCTGGCGGAATTGGCAAGGCAGGAAGAGGAAGAACGTCAAAGACAGGAAGAGGAAGAAGAACGCCTGCGTCAGGAAGAGGACGAGCGTCAAGAGCTGCAGGCTCGTCTGGAATCCCGCGCCGCCGCCATCGCGGCGAACGAGATTCCCGAGGCGGAACTCACGGAAGAAGAGAAATTGCAGATTGCCCAGCGTGAAGCGATTGAAAAGCTGATCCATGATAAGCCGGAGGAAGTTGCCCTCCTGGTCAAAACTTGGCTTGCAGAGGAGTGACGAAGAGTGCCCGAGGCGGATATGTATGACGAGCCGTTGGAGGAAATGTCCAATCAACAGAAAGCGGCAATCCTCTTTATTACGCTCGGCCCGGAGCTTTCCGCGCCGGTGTTCAAGCATCTGAGCGACGATGAGATTGAGCGGATCACGCTGGAAATCGCCAGCCAGAAGCAAGTAACGCCAGCGCAGAAGGCATACGTCATCGGCGAGTTCTACCAGCTCGCGATGGCGCAGGATTACCTCTCGACGGGCGGTCTCGAGTACGCGCAGGACGTCCTCGAAAAAGCCCTCGGCTCGGAGAAAGCGGCCAACATTTTGAGCCGCCTGACCACGAGCCTTCAGGTCCGGCCTTTCGATTTCCTTCGGAAGACCGATCCTTCCCAGCTTTTGAACTTTATCCAGAACGAGCATCCGCAGACGATCGCGCTCGTTATGGCGTACCTCGATTCGGATCAGGCGGCGATGATTCTGACCGCGCTGCCGTCGGACAAGCAGGCCGACGTCGCGAAGCGTATCGCCGAGATGGACCGCACCTCGCCGGACGTTATCCGCGAAGTCGAGCGCGTGTTGGAGCGCAAGCTCTCCGCTCTCGTCACGCAGGATTTCACGACGGCGGGCGGCGTCAAGGCCATCGTCGAGATCCTGAACCGCGTCGACCGTACGTCGGAAAAAGCGATCATCGAAACGCTCGAAGTCGACAACCCGGAACTGACCGAGGAAATCAAGAAGCTCATGTTCGTCTTCGAGGATATCGTCATGATCGACGACCGCTCGATTCAGAGAATCCTGCGCGACGTCGACAACAAAGATTTGTCTCTGTCCTTGAAAGCGACGCCGAAAGAAGTCGCCGACAAGGTATTCAAGAATATGTCCTCGCGTGCGGCAGATATGCTGCGCGAGGAAATCGAGTTCATGGGGCCGGTCAAGATCCGCGACGTCGAGGAAGCGCAGCAGAGAATCGTCAACGTCATCCGAAACCTGGAGGACAAGGGCGAGATCGTCGTCGCACGCGGAAAGGGAGAAGAAATGATTGTCTAAGATCATCAAAGACTCCGTTTGGGACGAGCCGTATGTCATCGAGGCTCCGCCCCCGCCGCCTCCGTCGGAACAAAAGACGGACGCAGAAACGTCGGAAGACGATTCGCTTTCCCAAGAGGAAACGATGGGCATGATTGCGGCCCTGCAGAACAAAAAGAAATCATTGGAAAAAGAGATCGCGACCATGCGGGAAAGCGCGATTGCGGCAATGGCCGAGGAAAAAGCTGCGGCGGAAAGGGAAATCGCCGAAGCAAAGGAAGAGACGGAAAAAGCCCGCGAAGCGATGATGGCGGAGTGCCGCGAAAAGAAAAAGGAAGCGGAGCAAACGCTTTCCAAGGCGAAAACGGACAGCGCGGTCATGCGCGCGGACGCGACGCAGGAAACGAAAGCCATCTTGGACGACGCCCACGAGCAGGCGCGTCATATCATGGAGGACGCGAAAAAAAGCGGCCATGAGCAGGGCCTGGCGGAGGGCCGCGAGGAAGGCATTCGCCAGATCCGTGAGGAAGAGAAGCAGACAATCATCGACGCGAACGCGAAAGCGGAGAAGACGCTTGCCGACGCGAAAGAGGAATGCCGCGCCTATGTGCAGAACGCGGAAAACGAGATTGCCGCGATAGCGATGGAGATTGCCGACCACGTGCTGCCGCAGCATTTTATCGACGTGCCGACGCTGATTCTGCCGCTCGTGCGTAAAGCGCTATTGAAAGTCAAAGACCAGAGTGAAGTACATGTCCGCGTCGCGCCCGAGAGTTACGACCTTGTATTGATGGGACGCTCCGAGTTCCAAGGGCTTCTCGAGGGTCAGGCGCTTTTGGAGGTACATTCCGACCAAAATCTGGCTGCGGGCGACGTCGTTATCGAGACGCCGAACGGCAACGTCGACGCGCGCCTTTCCACGCAGCTTGAGATGGTCCGAAAATCCATACAGGACGCCATGAAATGATGGAACTGAATCTCAGGAAAATTTCCCGCGCGATTGAGGACACCGAGTCCATCAAGATGAGCGGCAAGGTCACGCAGGTCATCGGCCTCGTCATTGAGTCGAAAGGACCGAACGTCAGCCTTGGCGAACTTTGCTACATCAAATCGCGCTTCCCGAACGTCGAGCCCATTCCGGCGGAGGTCGTTGGCTTTCGCGAGGGGCTCGTGCTTTTGATGCCGATCGGCGAGATGCAGGGCATCGGGCCCGGCTGTGAAGTCGTATCGGCGCAGAAGACCTTGCAGGTCAAGGTTGGCATGGAACTTTTGGGCCGCGTGTTGGACGGCCTTGGAAATCCAATGGACGGCAAAGGGCCGATTCTTTCAAAGACGGAGTATCCGCTGCATGCGGAGCCGCCCGATCCGCTCCAAAGACCGCGCATCAAGGATTCATTGTATGTAGGCGTCCGCGCCATCGACGGCTTGATCACGCTGGGATCGGGTCAGCGTATTGGCATCATGGCGGGCAGCGGCGTCGGAAAATCGACGCTCCTTTCCATGATCGCCCGCAACACCGAGGCGGATATCAGCGTCATTTCCCTCGTCGGCGAGCGCGGCCGCGAGGTGCGCGACTTCATCGAGCGCGATCTCGGCGAGGAAGGCCTCAAGCGCTCCGTCGTCGTCGTCGCGACCTCTGACAAGCCGGCGCTCGTTCGCATCAAGGGCGCGATGACCGCCACGGCCATCGCCGAGTACTTCCGCGATCAGGGACGGCGCGTCGTATTGATGATGGACTCCGTTACGCGATTTGCGATGGCGCAGCGCGAGGTCGGTCTGACTATCGGCGAGCCTCCGGCGACGCGCGGCTATACGCCGTCGGTTTTCGCGTTGCTGCCGCGCCTATTGGAGCGCGCGGGGACCAGCGCACGCGGTTCGATCACGGGCATCTACACCGTGCTCGTGGACGGCGACGACATGAACGAGCCGATCGCTGACGCCGTACGAAGCATTCTCGACGGACATATCGTGCTCTCCCGTCTGATTGCCGCACAGAACCATTTCCCGGCAATCGACGTCCTCTCCAGCGTCAGCCGTGTCATGACCGACGTCGTGACGAAGGAGCACCGCGAGGCGGCGCAGCACATGCGCGCACTGATGGCGGTCTACAAAGAGGCGGAAGATCTGATCCACATCGGTGCCTACGTCAAAGGCTCCAGCAAGCGCATTGACGAGGCCATCGAGAAAATCGATGCGATCAACGAATTCCTTTGCCAGGGCGTCTTTGAAGTGACGGGCTTTGAGGAAATGAAGAAGAAATTGGAAAGCATTTGATATTGAGAGGATATTGTTGGAAGTCATACGACGATATAGGCGGTGGTGACGTATGAAGAAGTTTCGTTTCAAGCTCGAAACGCTTCTTTCTGTCACGCGCCGCAAAAAAGAAGATGCCGAGCGGCTTTTCGCGGAAGCGACGCGAAGGCTCGAAGAAGAGCGGGCGCGTCTCGTCGTATATCTGGAAGAAATGCAGAAAGTGCAGCTTGAATACACGGAGCAGACGAAAGAGGGAAAACGTATCAGCGTCGGACGCGTGATGACCTATACGAGTTATGTGAACTGGAAACGTCGGCAAATCGAGGAACAGCAGCAGGTCATTCTCTACGCGCAGACGGAACGGCAAAAGCGCCTCAAAGAGCTTTTGGCGATGATGTCGAAACTCAAGACCATTGAGCAGCTCAAAGAAAAGCGGCTCCAGCAATATAAAGACGAACTCCTTTTTGAAGAGAACAAGATGCTCGACGAGATCGGGCTGCAGCTTTACATGAGAAAGGCGGGCGCGTAATGGATATTTCATCGCTCAGCGCTGTCGTGAATCGCATTGAAGCGATAGAAACAAAAATCGGTCTGCGCCGTTCCAAAGGCGGGCCGGCGAGTTTCCAGCAAATGCTGGACAAACAAATACAGGCGCAAAAGCCGAACGCCGGCGGAAATACCGCCTCGGCGCAGGCGGCGCAAAAACCGCAGTCGCCGAAAACGCCGGTAAGCCCGACGTCCGCAGTGGACGCTTCCGCTGCAGCTGCTGCGGCGGCTTCTGTTCCGGCGGACAGCGCGTATCTGGATGCGATTCGTGAAGCGGCGGGAAAATACGGCGTCGATCCGAAACTCGTCTCGGCGGTGGCCGAGATCGAGTCCGGCTTTTCGCAGGACGCAGTTTCGGCGACGGGCGCGGTGGGCGTCATGCAGCTGATGCCGGAGACGGCGGAGTCCCTGGGCGTCAATCCTTATGACGCGAAGCAGAACATCAGCGGCGGCGCGCAGTACCTGCGGCAGATGCTCGACGATTTCAACGGCGACGTGCGAAAAGCCGTCGCGGCGTACAACGCGGGACCGGAAGCTGTGCGCGAGTATGGCGGCGTTCCGCCGTACAGCGAGACGCAGCAATATGTTGCGTCTGTACTTGATATTTACAAGTAATGACAAATACAAAGTAACGAACAACGGCGATTTCCATATCGATGGATTTTTTCGCCTGTCTAGGCAAATGCCTCGAAGTCGTAGTAGAGCTACGTCGAGAGGCATTTAACGACGACAGGCGGGAAAAGACGCGATATGGCGTATAAAGTTGGTGGAATAATGGCAGACAAGCCGAAACAGACGGAGACAACTGAAGATCTGGAAGAGACGCTGGAGACGGGCGAAGAAACGGCCTTTCAGCGCTGGAAACGGCGTATCCTGAAAGCATTCGGCCTTCTGTTTGTTCTTGCGCTTATCGTTGTGGCGGGATTTTTCGCGGGCGTCTATCTCCGCGTTTTGGACGTTTACGAGGTCAACGAAAAAATCGACCTGTACGCAATTCCCTTTATCGGAGAATATTTCGTAGAGCCGGCGAAAAAGACGCCGGGCCTTTTGGACGAGTATGTCGTACAGCCGATCATCGGCGCAAAAGACTGGATCGCGGCTAAGATGTCCGAAGAGCCGAAGCCTGAAGCGACGCCGGAGGGGCAGTCCGCCGACGGAGACAAGAAGCCGGACGAGAAAAAAGACGAAAAGAAGGACGACAAGAATCAGCCGAAACCCATCAAAAAAGAAGAGGAATCGAAGCCCGTCGTCCTGACGAAGGAAGAGATCGAAAAGCGGCAGAAAGAGGAAGAAGCGGCGGAGCGCAAGCGCGTCTCGAAGCTGGCGAAACTCTACAATGAGATGAAACCGGAAGCGGCCGCCGACATCATGACCGACCTTGACGACGAGATTGCCGTCGCCGTCCTGCAAAAAATGGACGAGTCTCAGGCGGCGAAAGTCCTTGCGGCGCTCGATCCCGGGCAGTCCGCGCGCCTGACGAGGAGCATTTACACGGGCCGCCGTTCCAGTATGACGTCCCCCGGCGATCAGATGACGCCTTCTCCGCAAGTCGCGGAAGAGTAGTTTTGTCCTAAAATTTCTTTTCAGCAAATTTTAATTTAAGAATTTCTGTATTTTTTACGATATACATGTTGGATGGTAATTTTATTAAAATATAAACTAAATTATCATCAAGATTAGGGCTCGTTTCATAAATAAGATTGTGCGGCACGACGAGATATTTTTTCGT
>JAFZRW010000047.1 GCA_017619685.1 Schwartzia sp. (in: firmicutes) | reverse complement strand
GGGACCGCGAAGCGGTGGGTGAGGTTTCAAACAGCCTACTTTTACGGTATTTTCAGCAATTTTCAAACCTCATCCGTCAGCCCTTCGGGCTGCCACCTTCCCCAAAGGGGAAGGCTCAATAGAGAGTTTTTATACTACTCTCTGTTAAGATTTTTAAATCTTTATACCCGCAGGGCACAGGCAGAGAGTGCATGAGACGGCATTTGCGCCGTAGGCGCAAATGTAGCCTGCGTAGCAGGCGTATCTCAGGTCAAAATTTTATTTAAAATTTTGGTCTGAGATAAGTATTAGAGATACCCTTTTTATATACCGTTAAACGCAGAAAAACTGCCGCGCACGAAATATGCGCGGCAGTTTTTGCGTGACGGTATTATTTACCGGAATTGGGATTCCTCGCCTGCGAAGACTTCTCCGGCCAGACCATGTGGTACAGTTCATAGGGAGCCTGCTGGCCGGGCGGATAGTTGATGGCCGACGTGGTGAAATAGATGCTGTTGTCGGCGGCGAGGGCGAAGCTGTCCGCCCATCGGATGTCTTTGCCCAAATTCAGCAGCGCGCCGGCTTCGGCGACGTTCGGCAGGTCGAGCTGGAATTCCCAAACGCCTTCGTTGGACAGCGCGCCCATGAAAAGCGAGTTGTCGCGCAGCACCATGCCGTCCGTCGGCACGTTTTTGACGTTGACCGCCTTGATGAGCGCTTGGCGTTGGGCGACGGAAAGGCTTTCGTCAAGCAGGGCGTCCGTCGGCACGGAATAGAGGACGTCGCTGCCGAGCGAGCAGAAGTAGAGAAGCTTCTTGTCTTTGGAAAGCTCCAGCCCGTTGCAGTTCGCGAGCTTGGTGAAGAGCCCCGTGGGGAAATAAATGCTCTGCAGGTTCGAGCAGACTTCGGGAATATCCGTCAGCGCCCGCCACGCATGGCCGGAGGCAAGGTCCAGCACGATGACGCCTCCGTGGCCGGAGTCGCTCAGGTAAGCGGCGCCCCGCGCGTTGTCCACGCGCACGTCGCTCATTGTCGTATCGGGCAGCACGACGTCGGAGGGAAGCGTATAGGTGCGCGCGATCTGGTTGGTGGCCAGGTTGACCATGAAGAGCCGAACGCCGACAGGATCGACGGGCGCGTTCGGGCGCCTGCCCGTGTCCAAAATCCAGAGGGTGTTGGTCGCGTCCGCGAAGACGCTCTCCACGGAGATGAAAGACGCATTGTCCTCAACTTCGTAATAGGGATAGACGGCGCCGTTCAGGATTTCGCCCACATGGTAGTTCGGATGGTTGCCCCATGCGGGAAAGCAGACGAACAGGCGGCCCGCCGGGGAGACGGCGACCCCCGTCCATTGATAATCGGACTGCGCCGTGAGGGTCAGGTCGGGCGGGTCGTCCCAGGAGACGGGTTCCTTTGCCGAGGCGATCGACGCCGCGGCCAGCAAGGAGAAGGCCAAAAGCGCGCAAAGCCATTTTTTCAGTTGCATGGTATCATTCCTTTCGTATTTTCATCCATAATATTATAGCACAGATGACAAAGCTCCGTCACGCAAATGCGCGGCGGAGCTTCCTTTATGCGCCAAACGGGAAATTATGCGTTCGCCTTGCGGAACGCTTCCATGAACTCCGCGAGGCGCTCGACGCCCTCGTAGGGCATCGCGTTGTAAATCGAGGCGCGCATGCCGCCGACGGAGCGGTGGCCCTTGACGCCGCAAAGGGACTTCGCCTTCGCCTCGTCCACGAATTTCTTTTCGAGCTCCTCGCTGGGCAGGCGGAACGTCACGTTCATGAAGGAACGGCTGTCCTTCGACGCGTGGCCCTTGTAGAAGCCGTTGGATGCGTCGATGGCGTCGTAGAGCAGCTTCGCCTTCTTCGCGTTGCGCTCCGCCATCGCGGACAGGCCGCCCTGCGCCTTGATCCACGCGACCGTCTTGCCGACCATGTAAATGCAGAAAGCCGGAGGCGTGTTGTAGAGCGAATTCTTTTCGAGGTGGACGCCGTAGCGCAGCATCGTCGGGAGGTCCTTGTGCTTGACGTCGATGAAGGACTTCTTCGCGACGACGACCACGACGCCCGCGGGGCCGAGGTTCTTCTGCGCGCCCGCGTAAATGAACGTGAACTTCGAGAAATCCAGCGGACGCGAAAGCATATCGCTGGACATATCGGCCACGAGGGGCACGCCGTTCGTCTCCGGGATGTAATGGTACTCGGTGCCGTAAATCGTGTTGTTGTAGCAGAGATGCAGATACGCGGCGTTGTCCGCGATCTTTATCTCGTCCTGCGTCGGCACGTGGCGGAAGTCGTCGTCCTTGCTCGTCGCAGCGATATGACCGACGCCCAAGATCTCGGCTTCCTTATACGCCTTCTCCGCGAAGCTGCCGGACACCACATAGCTGCCGACCTTGCCGTCCCGCGCGAAATTCATCGGAATCATAGCGAACTGCGTGGACGCGCCGCCTTGCAGGAAAAGCACGTCGTAGTCGTCGCCGAGCCCCATCAGCGAAAGGATGTCGGCTTTCGCCTGGTCGAGCACCGCCTCGAATTCCTTCGCGCGGTGGCTGATCTCGATAATGGATTCGCCCGTGCCCTTGAAATTCAGGAATTCGGCCTGGGCCTCCTTCAGCACCTCGAGGGGCTGCGTGGCGGGACCGGGATTGAAATTGAAAACGCGATTTGCTTCCAAAGAAAACTCCTCCTCTAACCCAAATGTACTGTATACATGGTACCGCCCGCGCTTTATGCGGTCAAGGGAAAAATGAACGGATTTTGTTTTCCTCGCGAACACGGACACGGCGGGGGGGGTGAGGTGGAACGAAACGTAGCATTTGTGTTAATCGCTACGTTTTAACACCTCATCCGTCAGCCCTGCGGGCTGCCCGTAACGTGCCACTGGCACGTTACGCCCCTCAAGGGGAGGGCTGGGATACCGGCGGCGTCAGCGTGGCGTATATGTTCTGAACCCCTCCGCCCCTTGCAGGGGCACCTCCCCTTTCAGGGGAGGCGAGAAGATACGTTCCTCTCTTGCCGCCCCTTTTAGTGGATGCGAAAGATGCGTTCTCCCTTGCCTTCCCTCAGGGGATGCGGAAAGATGCGTTCTCCCTTGCCTCCCCTGAAAGGGGAGGGGG
>JAFZRW010000007.1 GCA_017619685.1 Schwartzia sp. (in: firmicutes) | reverse complement strand
TGGAACGACGTCGGCAGTTTCGACGCGATTGCCGATATGTTGGCGGAGACGGACGGGAATGCGTTTTCCGGCGACGTCCGCGCTGAAGACTGCGAAAATACGATGATCCTCGCCGACGGACGACTCGTCGTCGGCCTGCATTTGAAAGACCTTCTCGTCGTCGACACGCCGGACGCTCTGCTCGTCGCGAAAAAAGGCGCGTCGCAGGAAATCAGGGGCGTCGTCGAGGCGCTGAAAAAAGAAGGCCGCCGAGAGGCGGATGAAAATGTCACGATGTATCGCCCGTGGGGCAAATATACGACGCTGGCGGAGGGCGACGGCTACAAGGTCAAGCGGATCGTCATCAATCCGGGGCAGAGCATCAGCCTGCAGATTCATTACCATCGCAGCGAGCATTGGACGGTCATTCGCGGCACCGGCAAACTGACGCTGGACGACAAAGAAGTTATTTTCCGGGAAAACGAGAGCGCCTATATTCCCATCGGCGCAGCGCACCGGCTGGAAAATCCGGGCAAATTACCGCTGTCGATCATCGAGGTGCAGAACGGGAAATATCTGGGCGAAGACGATATCCTGCGCCTGGAGGACGCTTACGGGCGCGTGGAGAAGGAAATGAAGGAGGACGCCTGACGGATGGAAAGGCAAAAACGGGTTTTGGCGGTGCACGACATTTCGGGCGTGGGGCGCTGTTCGCTGACGGTAGCGCTGCCGATCATCTCGGCGGCGGGCGTCGAGTGTTCGGTGCTGCCGACGGCGGTACTCTCGACGCATACGGGAGGTTTTACCGGCTACACGTGCCGCGATTTGACGGACGATCTTTTGCCGATGGCGCGGCATTGGGAGAGCCTCGGCGAGCAGTTTGACGCGATTTATATGGGATATCTCGCTTCCTTCGCGCAAATGGACATGATGCGCGAAATCTTTTCGCTTCTCGCGGACAAGGATACGTTGATTGCCGTCGACCCGGTCATGGGCGACAACGGAAAGCTTTATGCGGCGTTCGATATGTCATTCCCGCCCGCGATGCTTGAGCTTTGCACGCACGCCGACCTCATCAAGCCGAACATGACGGAGGCGGCGCTTCTTTTGGGAGAAGAATATCAGCCGGGCCCCTATACGAAGGAATATGTGGAAGGGCTGCTCCGTCGGCTTGCGCAGAAAACGGAAGCGCGGCAGATCGTCCTGACCGGCGTTTATTTTGACGAGAAACTGCTCGGCGCGGCGACCTATGACGCGGCGACGGGGGAGATCGCCTACATTTTCGGCGAGAACGTTCCCGGCCTATACCATGGCACCGGCGACGTCTTCGGCAGCGCGCTGGTCGGCGCGCTGGTGCGCGGCATGACGCTTTCGGAGGCGGTGCGCGCGGCGGTGGATTTCACGGTGGCGGCGATACAGACGACGGCAAAGGCGGGCACCGATATCCGTTACGGCGTCAATTTCGAGAAAAACCTGCCCGTCTATATGCGGGCGCTGGGAATTATATGAGCGTAAAAAGACATTAAAAAAACTGCCTCGAGGGCAGTTTTTTTAATGTCTTTTGTCTCAGCCGAGTTCGGAGGTGCAGTGCGGGCAGCGCGTCGCCTCGTCGTCGATTTCCGACTTGCAGAACGGGCATTTGCGCGCCTCTTTTTCCGGCTCTTTCTCGGCAGTCAGCTTGTTGATCTGCTGGATCATCAGGAATACGGCGAAGGCGAGGATCAGGAAGTCAAGGCACGCGTTCAGGAACTGGCCGTAAGCGATGACCGGAACGTTCGCGGCTTTTGCCTCGGCGAGAGTCTTCACCGGGACTTTCCCGAGATTGATGAACAGGTTGGAAAAGTCGACGTTGCCCATCAAAAGCCCGAGAGGCGGCATCAGGATATCGCTGACGAAGGAGGCGACGATCTTGCCGAAAGCGCCGCCGATGATGACGCCGACTGCGAGGTCCATCACATTGCCCCGCATGACAAATTTCTTGAATTCTTCCATCATAATATAAAGATTCCTCTTTTCTTATTAGTTTTGCGCTCTTTGCGCCGTTTGCGCGGCGGGCGCGCCGTCGTCTTCCGACAGCGGGAAGATCGCCGATTTGGCGTTCGCCTCGCGCAGCGCTTCGTCCAGCGCTTCGAGGGCCAACACTTCCGCTTCGTAAGCGGGGAGGTATTCCGTATGCTCAAACCGCGACGCGGGTGCCTTGATCAACCGGTCGTGGCGCGCATCGTAGCCGTAGACGACGACGGAGGCCGCCGACTCGATGTAAAGCTCACCGTCCCCGAAGAATATGCTGTGGAAAATGTGCTGATAAAACTGGTTGACGACGAGGAACAGCACGAGGTCGGCGTCGAGCTTCTGCGCGACTTCCCGCGCAGCGAGCTCGGGCTTCGCTTTCTTCCCTTGCGCCGCCAACGCTTCTTTCAGCGCCGCCGCCGTTTCGTCCTCATTCAGGAATTCCGCCCAGTGCATGGTATCGTTCAGCGGGATATGCAGTTCCCGGTCCATGCGGTCCGTCAGACTTTCCGCGGCGCTCTTCGTGAGCCAGCCCGTGCGGTCGATCAGCGGGATCAGCGCGACGCGCTTCGTCCGGCGAACGGTCTGCGTCTCTGCAGGCGGCGCGTTCGCCTCCGGCGCGGGATCCGTCGCTTCCGCTCCCAGCGCCGTTCCGCCGAGCGCCAGAAGACAGGCGAGCACGAGCGACGCGCAAATGTTGCGCGGTCTCATACGACTTGTCCGTTGATCCGTGCCTTGCCCGTCGCGCAGGGCGCGAGATCCATCAAATCGGCGAGTTCGACGTCGCCTTTGAGATTCGCCATGATGACGTCGCGAATCTTGAACTCCGCCATGACCTGGCAGCAAGCGCCGCAAGGCACGCAGGGCTCGTCGGTGTCCGCGACGATGGCGATCGCGTCAAATTCCCGCTTGCTGTCCGCGATCGCCTTGAAGATCGCCACGCGCTCGGCGCAGCAGGAAAGCCCGTAGGCCGCGTTTTCCACGGAGCAGCCGCCGTAGAGCGTGCCGTCGCTGGCCAGCACGCAGGCGCCGACCGGACGTCCCGAGTAGGGAGCGTGGGCCTTTTGCATAGCGGCGCTCGCCGTGCGGACCATCGTGTCGATAATTTCTTCGTTGATCATCGTCGTTTTTCTCCCTTCGAGGAAACGCTGAACAAGTCCCGCCGCCCCCCTGTCGTGTCTTTTTCCGTCATGCTGCGTCAAAGTGCTCTCGACGTAGCTCTGTGGCTACGACTTCGAGCCCTTTTCCTTGCCTGACGAAAAAATCCATTGACAGGGGCACGACTTGACTTATTCATCGTTTCCTCATATTTTATATCTCCGTATAAATTGTCTCAGAGCGAATCCGCTTTGATGACGCCGTCGATGCTGCCGATGACTTCCATGACCGCGCCGCGGTCGATGGATTCTTTCGAGCTGACTTCCAGCTCGATCTCCAGCAAGGGTGCACAGTCTTTGCGGCTTGCGTTCTCCCGCATGTGAATGCGAATGTTGTGCAGGGAATAGTCCTGCGCGGTCAATGCGTCCGTAACGGCGCGAATAACGCCGGGACGGTTTTCCGCGACGATGGCGACGGCGAAACTGTCTTCGCGTATGATCCAGGAATCGTAGCGGCCGAACACGCGGAGCACCAGGAAGACGAATCCGGTCGTCATCAGCGCGCCGGCGTAATAATTCAGGCCAACCGCAAGCCCGACGCCTGCGACGACCCACAGGCACGCCGCCGTGGTCAGTCCCGTGACGGACAAACCTTCCTTCATGATCGCGCCCGCACCGAGAAAACCGATGCCGCTGACGACCTGCGCTGCGATTCGTGCGGCGTCGGCGCCCGTGTCGCCGCGGATATCCACAGAAATCATCATGACAAGGCACGAGCCGAGACAGACGAGGATATTCGTCCGCAGACCCGCCGATTTATGCCGCGCTTCGCGTTCGTATCCAATCAGGCCGCCCAAAATGCACGAAAGGAACAGCTTGCCGAAGATTTCCAAAAGTTCCGCCGTTTCCAATCGTGCCGACCTCCCATTTATTGCGGGGTTTTCCGTACTTTATTATCATACGGTTTTTTTATGCGAAATGCAACGGCTGGAAAGAAATTTTTCCATTTGATTCGTTTTTTCGGTCGAATGATGTCAAATCATGAAGAAGTTATCCACAGGGTTTCCACAAAATCTTGGGGAAATGGCAGTCAAAATTTTTCAGTTTCTGTGGATAAAGTGGAAAAATCGGTGTATAACCACCATATCTGCGGATATAAATTTGTCAACCGCTAGATTTTGTTTTTCCATTTTCCCCTTTTTGTGGATAAGATTTCAAAGCCTTGCGCGGCGGGGGAAACGCGCCGTCGTGGCTATTTTTCCCAGTTGCAGTAAGGGTGTGCGGCGAGATTGGAATTGTAATACCGCGTATCGTCGGACACTTCCCTGCCGAGCCACGCGGGCCGGTCGAATGGTTCGTCCTCGTGGGAAAGCTCGATCTCGGCGACGACAAGGCCCTCGTTCGCGCCGGCAAAAACGTCCACTTCCCATGTGTGCGGCCCTGCCGGCACGAGGTAGCGCGTCTTTTCGATGATCGGCTTTTCGCAGCGCTCCAAAAGCTCGCCCGCGTCCTGCATCGGAATCTCGTACTCATATTCGCTGCGCGTGATTCCTTCCGTGCGGCCTTTCAGCGTCAGGAACGCGCGCTTGTCCTCCTGACGCACGCGCACGAGCATAGGCCCCGTGCCCGGAAGATAGCCCTGCTTCACATGTATGCTCCGGCCTTCCGGCTTCCACTTCTCATTGACCAGGAATTTCCGTTCGATCTCAACGCTCATCTTTCGACTTCCTTTCCTCTCGTTTCCTATATTATAAGACATGAGGAAACCTGCTACAAGCACGGGGGCATAATAATGAAAATATTATGCATCGGTTCGCGTTTTCCTTGACAGAATCGCGCCGCTTTGTTACATTTGGCGAAAGGATTCTTTTCAATATTTCTTTGGGGGGAGAAAAATGGAAGGTTTTCTTGCGGCGTTCACGCTCGTTTTCTGCGCGGAAATGGGGGACAAGACGCAGCTGATCGTGATGGCCTTCACGGCGCGCTATTCATGGCGTCCGGTCATGGCGGCGGTGCTGGCGGCCACGCTGGCGAATCATGGCCTCGCCGTAGCGCTCGGCGTGCTTTTGGGCGGGTTCTTGCCCGAGACGGAAATGCGGATCGTCGGCTCGCTCGCGTTCATTATTTTCGGGTTATTGACGCTTCGTGACAAAGAGGACGACGACGATGAAGAGGTTCGCCAGAGCCGCAGCCCGTTCTGGACCGTCGCGCTGACGTTCTTCCTCGGGGAAATGGGCGACAAGACGCAGCTCGCGGTGCTGACCATCGCGGCGGAACACGGCGCCTGGCTACCCGTGCTTGCGGGTTCGACGGCGGCGATGATGATTGCCGACGGCCTCGGGATCCTGCTCGGCGCGAAACTTCGCAACCACGTCTCGCCGCAGACGATGAAGAAGGTCTCGGCGTTCGTGTTCATCTTCTGCGGACTTGTGGGACTCGCTTCGATCTTTGCTTGATTTTCCTTGCGTCTGCGCTTCTCTGTGTATATAATATGAGACATATTGATATGAGGAGGAAATTCTTTGGCGGACGTGTTTTTGAATTTTATCGACCAGTGGGGATATTTCGCGGTGGCGCTTCTGATGGGATTGGAAAACGCCTGCGTGCCGATCCCGAGCGAGCTGATTCTCGGCTTCGCGGGCTACCTGATCTTTGCCGGGCGCATGACCTTTGCGGGCGCGATGTGGGCGGGCATGATCGGCGGCGTCCTCGGCTCGATCTTCGCATACGAGGTCGGGCGGCGCGGCGGGCGGCCCTTCGTCGACCGTTACGGCAAATACTTTTTCGTCAAGCCGTCCCATGTGGATCTGGCGCAACGATGGTTCGACAAATACGGACTCAAGGCCGTTTTTTTCAGCCGCATGCTGCCGGTGGTGCGCACGTTCATCTCGCTGCCCGCCGGATTCGCGCGCATGGACCGCGTGAAATTCCTCGTCCTGACGATTCTCGGCTCGCTGCCGTGGACCGCGCTGATCCTCTGGATCGGCAAATTGCTCGGCGAGGGCTGGGCCATCATGATGAAAGTCGGCCATGAGATCAGCATCATCTTCGTCGTGATCTGCGTCGTTGCAGGCGTCGTTTTCTATCTTCGATACAAGAAAAAACATAAAGGAAACACCGAATAAGTCCCTCCGCGCCTTTGCCGGGCCTTTTTCCGCCTGTCGTTGTCAAATCCCTCTCGACGTAGCTCTGCTACGCCTTCGAGGGCTTTTCCTAGACAGTCGAAAAAATTCCTCGACAAATGCACGAATTGACTTAATCGTTGTTTCCTAAAAGATAAAGAAAAAGTCGCTCTTTCTTGTTCGGAAGGGCGGCTTTCCAACTTTTGCTCTATATTGTTTTCGATTAGATAGCGATATAATATATATTTATGGAAACAATGGATAAGTCGATTTATGGCCTTGCCGGAAGATTTTTTCGTCAGGCAAGGAAAAGTGCCCGAAGTCGTAGCCGCAGAGCTACGTCGAGAGCACTTTGACACAGCATGACGGAAAAAGATTCGGCAAGGACGAAAGAGACTTGTTCAGTGTTTCCTTAGAAAATCTGTTAGGAGGAGAGCGTCCTGCTGTACCCGCTGAAATTGATTCCGCCGCTGAAAGACTACTTGTGGGGCGGAACGAAACTGAAAGAGAAATATCGCAAGGAAACGGATCTTCCGACAGTGGCGGAGAGCTGGGAACTCGCCTGCCGCGAGGACGGGCGCAGCACGATCGAGAACGGCCCGGCGGCGGGCATGGATCTCGCGCGTTATATCGCGACGGAAGGCGACCGCGTGACGGGCACGCATTCGGCGCGGTTCTTATATTTCCCGATCCTGATCAAGCTGATCGACACGGCGCAGGACCTTTCCGTGCAGGTGCATCCGAGCAGCAATGACAAGAATCTCGGAGACGGCGAATACGGCAAGAACGAACTTTGGTACGTCGTGGAGGCGGAGCCGGGGGCGACGCTGATCCACGGCGTCTCCCGCAACGTGACGAAAGTGGAAGTGCGTCAGCGTATCGAAGACGGCACGATCCTCGAGATCTGCAACCGGGTCCCCGCGATTCCCGGCGACGTCCTGATGCTCGAAGCGGGCACGATCCATTCTGTCGGCGCGGGCGTCACATTGGCGGAAATCCAGCAGAACGCGAACACGACGTATCGGCTTTACGACTTCGACCGTCTCGGGCGGGACGGCAAGCCGCGGGAGCTTCAAATCGACCGCGCGCTGGACGTCATGCGCATGACGCCGTCGCCGCGCTTTACACCGCCGCCGCCGCAGTCGTTCTACGCCGAATACGACGTGCGGCTCCTGTCTTCCTGTGAATATTTCACCGTCTACCATGTGGCGCTGGACGGGCGTATGCACCTTTTCGCGGGGCGCGACAGCTTCCATTCGATTGTGCTCCTGGACGGCATCCTGGAGCTGGAGTATCCGAGCGGGCGCGACGTCATCGAAAAAGGCGACTCGATTTTCGTACCGGCGGACAGCGGCCCGTATTGGCTGCGCGGCCATGGCCGGTTCCTTCTGACTATGGTATGAGGATATGAAAAAGCTCGTCAGGCTTTGCCTGACGAGCTTTTTGTTACGGGATATCCGGCAGCGCCTGGCTGACCGTGTTGTGGTGGATGATATCGGTGATGCGGAGCTCGATCTCCAGCTCCTGCTTTAGGAGCGTTTCGGCGGCGTTGTATTCTTCGTTCGACTCGGTGGAGACGCCTTTCAGGAAACGCGTCCACGCGGCGATGGAAAGGTCGGTGGAGGAATGCCGGAGATTGGCGAGATACGTTGCGCCGCGCGGAATGGCGACGGCGTCGAGCCGCTCCTGACGTTCCTTCAGCGTCGGAATGACCTCGCCCTCGATCAGCGACGTCAGTGACGCGGCTGTGTCTCCGGAGAAGTAGCCGTTTGCCCGGCGAGCCAGCGAGGCAAAGCGCGATTGCTGGTTTTCCAGCTTTTGGTTGTACTCGGCGACGATATCGTGGGTCGCCGCGATGTAGTCGGCAATGTCCTTGTTTTGCTGCGGCGCGAGCGTGTCCAGATAGAGCTTGTAATTCTCCATGCGGATAACCTGCCAGCGGCCGTCTTTCGTGCGTTCGAGGCGCAGGCGCAGCGAGAACGGCGTCTCGGTCGCACGGTCGCGGATGGCGACCTGCGCTTCGGCGGTGTCGCCGATCACGCGCGCCTTTTCGACGCCGATAAATTCGACGTTGCGGAACTGTGAGCGTTCAAGAAACCTCTCAAAGTCGACGCCGAGCTGCCGGCCTTTCGTCAGGCTCGTGCCCTGCGGCAGCGACCAATCTCCCGTCGCGATAAAGCCGTTTACGACTTCGCGCAGACCTTCGAGCATCTGCGGCTTGATGACGCTGTAAAACTGCTCATACTGCGTCTTGTTTTCCGCCGTCAGCGCGGCGTCGTAGCGCAGCATATCGTCGGTGAGGTCGTCGTAGGCCCGCGAGAGCGTGCGGTCGATGTTGACGCCCTGCAGCACGGCGGCGGCGTCATGACGCTTGCAGGCGTCGGCGACGGCGCGCAGCGCGTATTCGGGCGTGCGCGTATATACGAAGCAATACCAGAGCCAGAGGCCGAGCGCGAGGGCGAACAGGAAAAGAATGAGCAGGACTTTCTTTTTCTCGTTGCTGCGGCGCTGGCGTACCCGACTGCTGAGGGTGCGGCTTTCCATAAATTGATCTATCCTTGCTTTGTTAGATTCTTACCATTACTTCGGCCATTAATATCGCCCCTTGCCCTCCCCTTGAGGGGAGGGTCCCGCCGCAGGCGGGGGGTGAGGTGGCTATGACGTTACGCTTTAACACCTCATCCGTCGCGCTTCGCGCGCCACCTTCCCCTCGAGGGGAAGGCAAGATTTCGTGGAATATTATGGCTGGAGTACTAAGCATTACATTTTATTGTACCATATTTTTAAACGCAGGTGAAATGAAAAACTGCCGTTCGCTTGCCTTTCCTGTTTGTATTTTGTATACTAGATGGAGTTTTTATGGAACAGGGAGGCTGTCAATTTGAACTCAATCGTAAAATGGTATGTGAAAACGCCGCTGATCGAGCTGATCGCGGGCGGTCTTGTCATCGGCATCGCGCTGGCGGTCGCCGCTCCGCAGGCGATTCCCGTGCTCGCCATCTTCGGCAAGCTCTTTGTCGGCGCGCTGAAAGGGATCGCGCCGATCCTCGTTTTTGTGCTCGTCCGAAACGCCATGGCGCGCGACACGTCTTCCGGCAACGCGTCCATGCGGCCGGTCATCGAGCTTTATCTCATCGGCACGTTTTGCGCCGCGCTCGTCGCGGTGGCGGCGTCGTTCCTTTTCCCGACGGAGCTGAAGCTTTCCGTCGCGAACGCGACGCTCACGCCGCCCAGCGGCATTGTCGAGGTGCTGAAGAATCTCCTGCTGTCCGTCGTGGACAATCCGGTCAACGCCATCATCAAGGCAAACTATATCAGCATCCTCGCGTGGGCGGTGCTGTTCGGCATTGCGCTCCGCAAGACGTCTCCGGCGACGCAGGCCTTCATCGGCGACGTGGCCGAGGGCGTCACGAAGATCGTGCAGTGGATTATCCGGCTCGCGCCTTTCGGCATCATGGGCCTCGTGGCGGACGCTATCGGCGAGAGCGGTCTTGACGCTTTGCTCGGCTACGCGCGGCTCCTTGCCGTGCTGCTCGGCGCGTTCTTCTCCGTTGCGCTGATCATGAATCCCCTCGTCGTGTTCCTGAAAACGCATAAGAATCCGTATCCGCTCGTCTTCGCGACGCTCCGCGAAAGCGGCATTTACGCGTTCTTCACGCGCAGCTCCGCCGCCAATATTCCGGTCAATATGCGGCTCTGCGAGCGCCTCGGGCTGAATCCCGACATTTACTCGATCTCCATTCCGCTGGGCGCGACGATCAACATGGCGGGGGCGGCGATCACGATCACGGTGCTGTCGCTGGCGGCGGCCCACACCCTCGGGATCGAGGTCGATATGCCGACGGCGCTGCTCCTTTCGATCATTTCGACTGTCGGCGCCTGCGGCGCGTCAGGCGTGGCGGGCGGATCGCTGCTGCTGATCCCGGTGGCCTGCGCGTCCTTCGGGATCAACAACGACATCGCGATGCAGGTCGTCGGCGTCGGCTTCATCATCGGCGTATTGCAGGATTCCTGCGAGACGGCGCTCAACAGTTCCAGCGACGTGCTCTTCACCGCCACGGCGGAATTCGCCGAGCGCGCGAAGAACGGGACGCTCAGGGCGGAGGATATGACGCCGAAAGATATTTAAGTTTATGAAAGAAAGCCGTTCACGAGGGAGAAACTCCTTCGTGAACGGCTTTTTGCTATGCAAGGGCTTTTCCAAAGGGGCAACGCCCCTTTGAATCCTCATGAAGGCCTTTGCTTTGTTAAGTGCTTTTTTCAAAGGGGCTTCGCCCCTTTGAATCCTTCATGAATGGCTTTTGGTGTTAAGTGCTTTTCAAAGGGGCGTTGCCCCTTTGGATCCCCACAAAAGGAGGACTCCGCCCTCCTTTTGAATCCTCCCAAAGCGGAAGCAAAGCTTCCGCGAGCGCAGCGGCTTGCCGCGTCCAGCAAGCTGAACACGGCGAGCCTGTGCGCTCTGACCGCGAAAGAACTTCATATCAGCTTGGGCGATTGTGTTTCCTGGCCGCGTTAGCAGATATTGGCAAAAAGTTCCCGTGATTTGGAAGACCTAACCCGCAAATATGGTTTCCCGTTTGACAAGTCAAGAGGCACAGTCGCGGGATAAAAAGGCGGGGTTAAGGGGCAGAGCCCCTTAAGGAAAGTGGTTTTCAGAGCCGCGAGAGCAGCTCCGCTTTTTTCTGCTGGAACTCGTCTTCAGTGACGACGCCCTGGCCGCGCAGCTTGCCGAGGCGCTCCAGCGCTTGCATCGCGTCTTCTTCGGCGTTCGCGTCCACTTCGGGAAGCGCGGGCGCTTTTCCCGCGTTCTTTTGCGCCAAAGATTTCAGCTTCTGGCATTCTTCCGTATCGCAGCTCACGAGGAATTCTTCGCCCGTGTCGAGCTTGCACGCGCAGCAAAGCTCTTTGCTGTTGCCGCCGAGTACGAGCCCCGCCAGGAGGCCTACCGGCCCGAGCGCGATCGCGCCCAGCGTGCCCCAGCCGGCTTTGCCGAGAATGCTGTACTTGTTTTCCTCCGTGAGGTGCTCCACCATGACCAGATGGTCGTTCAGGCTGACTTTCCGCGACTTGAAGAAGCCCTCGGGAATTTCCAGCGTGTATTTGCCGAATATTGAGGAGGAAATTTCCGCCCCGTTGGGAATTCCGCCGCCGATAACATTCATAGATATCATCTCCTAATATACATTTATTGCAATATTGATATATTCGCGATTGCTTTGCAAATCTCCTTTTCCGTTTGGAAAAGTTTTGCCGATGATCGCAAAGGGCGCATGGAAAACTCCATGCGCCCTTTGGCGTCAATGCCTCCGCTTTGTGAACCAGCGGCGGAACTTCCAGCGGACGAAGCCGGCCAGACTTTCGTGATAGACCGCGTGAAAAAGGTCTTTGTCCGCGGTCGAGAGCTTGCCGTCCGTCAAGAGATGGAACCGGTCGGCGTCGCTCGTCAGTTTTTTGTTGATGCGCTCCAGTTCCTTGATGCGGTTTTTCGCCGTTTCAAGCTGCTTCGCGAAATCGGGCACCCATTTCTTTTCCGCGACGGTCCGTTTTGCCGCCGCGGTCGCGAGCCAGTCGCAGCGCTCGTTCATCAGGTTGCCGTTGTGGCCTTTCACCCAGAACCATTCGATTTCGTAGCTTTCGACGAGATTGGAAAGCTCGATCCAAAGGTCGTTGTTCAGGAGCGATTCGAGCTGCTCTCTGGACGTCTGCCAGATCCTCGACGCGACGCCCTGATACAGGTATTGGCTGTCCGTGTAGATCTCGACCGAAGCGCCGATCTTTGCGACGCTCTCCAATGTGCGGAGCGCCGCGACGGCGGCGAGGAGCTCCATGCGCGAGCTGTTCGTCATGTCGACGCCGCCCGACAGCTCTTTGCGGTTGCCGTTCGGCAGGCAGATGACCGCCGCGTAGCCGCCTGCGCCGTCTTCGTGGACGAGGCAGCCTCCGTCCGTGTAGATCTTGATCGGCGCGCCCGCGCCTGCCCGTCCTTCGGGGACGAGCTGCGACCGCGCGCCCGGGTGATGGGCGGTCTTGCCGCGCACGCTGTGCGGCGTGTTCTTCGGCGCGCGGACGACGGTGCGCCGGGGCGTCCTGCCGCCGGACATATAGGCTTTTGCCGCTTCCAGCGTCGTGAAACGCTGGCTCTCCGCGCCGTTGTAACCGCGCACCTGGTCTTCGCATTCCGCGGCGCTGTAATAGATGCCGGGCACGCGCCCGCGCCGCACCGCGTAAATGCCTTTTTTCACCGGCGTCTCTCCTGCGAGATACCGGCGCGCCGCTCCCTCGTCCTGAAAGCGGCGTCCCTCCGCGCCCGGAAAGCCGTCGAGCGCTTTCTGGTATGACTCGACGTCATGATAGATCCCGGGCGCGTGGCCCTTTCGTACTGCGTATATCCATGCCATTAAATAACCAAGTCACCTCCTTTCCCGAATGTATTATAGCATTTATCGCGTAAATAGCGAAAGAAAATTTTATGGATTGAGGAGGGCGGCGGACGCTGACAACGGATAACGTCAATTCCGTTTCGAGGAAAAAGCTGACCGCTACCAGAAAACCCTGTTATGCCAAGCTTCGTAGCATATCGTTTCTCTTCCGCGAAAAAAACGAAGTACAAATTTTTGACTCCAAAATTTTTTTACGGACTTTGGCGAAACGAAGGAACCCTTATGGCAAAAGGAATTTCACGACGTCTCGTCAAAAAATCGAAAAACGGAATTGCGTCGATCTCCAATGGTATAACTCCGGCCATCTTTTTTTAGGAAACAACGATTAAGTCAATTCGTGCATCTGTCGAGGGATTTTTTCGACTGTCTAGGAAAATCCCTCGAAGGCGTAGCAACGCTACGTCGAGAGGGATTTGACAACGACAGGCGGAAAAAGACCCAACAGAGGCGCGGAGGGACTTATTCGGTGTTTCCTTTACACCGGCGTCCCTCATTTCCTGTCCCAATCATTTTCCTATTGTAATAGAAGCCCTCTCGTGATAGAATGAATATCGATAGAGCAAATATCGATAGAATGAATACCAAAAGCGGGAGAAACGGAGCAAGACATGCGATATCTGAAAAAAGACGAAAAAACGATGGCCGAGCGCCGGGAGCGGATGTTGACCGAGGGCTTCCGGGTATTCTCCGAGGAGAGCATCGAGACCGTCGCCATGCAGAAAGTCGCCGACGCCTGCGGGCTCGGCGTCGCCACCGTCTATCGGTACTTCCGCACGAAGACCGAGCTCGCCATCGCCATCGGCGCGAATATCTGGAAGAACTACGCCGTCAAGGTGGAGGAAATGTACCGCGCCCGGGGCGGCGACGCCATGAACGCCGCCGAGGAGCTGGAGTTCTTCCTCGACTGCTTCCTCGATCTGTACAAGAACCACAAAGACGTCCTGCGGTTCATCCGCAACTTCGAGACCTTCATTCGGCACGAGAACGTGGCGAAGGAGGAGCTGCAGGTTTACAACGGCGTCGTGGACGGGTTTGCCAAGAAGTTCCACGCGGTCTACCAAAAGGCGGAACAGGACGGCACGCTCCGGCTCGAAATGCCGGAAACGAAATTCTTCTACACCATCATGTATATCATGCTGGCCGCTGCGGAAAAATTCGCGGAGGGGCTGGTCTATCCGTCGGAATACGAGGAGGACATGACGGAGGAGCTGGAGCTCCTGAAAACCATGATCCTGCGAACGTATTCGATGTGAATAGCAAAAGACAATAAAAAACCCGCAAACGCGGTTACTAAGCCCTCCCCTTGAGGGGAGGGTGGCGCGCGAAGCGCGACGGGTGAGGTGGTAAAGACGTTACGTTTGTATCAGGCGTTACAGTTTAACACCTCATCCACCGCCTGCGGCGGTCCCCCTTCCCCTCAAGGGGAAGGCAAGATTACATTCGTCAAACCACCACACCACAGAAAGGAGCAATGCACAATGAAGAAACAGCGAAATGTCCACGGGGGGGAGACACGTAAAGGCGCGTTCCCCGGAAAAAAATACGCCGCATTGGCGCTTTGCGTTTCGCTGTGGATGGCAGGCGGAAGCGTCGCGTCGGCGAAGGATCTTTACCTTGACGAGAATAATCAACCCAAATATGTGAGCGGTAGCAAACCGGAGGGCGCGACGGTGGAGAGCAGCGGCACGACACTGACCGTCACGGGTGGCAATTGGAATTCCTGGTATATTTTCGGCTGTAAAAATGATTCTGCACCTTTGTCCAACTATATATTAAACATCAATAATATCACAAATGTAAATTATGTCTATGGCGCATACGCAGAAACCAAAGCTGAAAGAAATGAAGTTACGCTGAATGGCAGAAATATACAAGCTAACAATGTTTACGGCGGCTATGTTAAAGGGAGCGGAGTAGCCACATGCAACAAAGTCAATTTGGAGAACGGCGCAACAGTCAAGGGCGACGTTTACGGCGGCTGTCCCGAGAGCGAGGGAAGCGCCACATACAACGAAGTCACGCTGGACGACGCGACTGCCAATGCTAATGTTTATGGCGGCCGTACTACTGGCGATGGAACTTCCACAGGCAATGTGGTCACACTGAAAAACGGCGCAACAGTCAAGGTCGACGTTTACGGCGGCAGGACGGGCTACGGGACCGCTACATACAACAAGGTCATGCTGAAAAACGGCGCCACGGTTGAAAAGAATGTGTACGGCGGCTATGCCGGCGGCAACGGAAACACACAAAACAACGAGGTTACTTTGGATAGCTCTACGGTGGAAGGAAATGTTTATGGCGGTTATGTCCAAGGAGGCGGCAATAACAAAAAAGCTACGGATAACACTGTCACGCTAAATAGCGCGACGGTTACAGGCAATGTTTATGGAGGCTTGAGCAATTCAGCCAGTGGCGGCGACAGCGTCACTGGCAACACGCTGAACCTTTCCGGCGCGAACACGGCAAAGAGCATTGCCAACTTCGATACGGTCAATATTGTCAGCGCGAAATGGGGAACCCCCGCGTTGATACAAGGCGGCGATATCGGAACGGTAAACAGTATCAGCACGGAGGGCATCGCATTTTCCGGCACGAACGCAATCGCGGCAGGCGGCACGACGCCGTTGATTCAAGGCGGCATGGGCGGCTATGATCAAACAAAAGTCACGGGAAGCACCTACACACTCGGTACGACGCTGCAAGGCGAAGGCCACGCGGTAGTGGACGAAAACAATTTAATGTTCGTTGCCGACACGGCCACAGCCGCCGCCCGCGAACAGACGCACAACACCGTCATGGGCGCGGAGGTCGGCATGGCGGCGCTGGCCGTCGGCAACGACTTCATCGGCGCGGCGACGGAAGGCTTGGCTCTCGCGGCGAATACCGGCGCGGACGGCGTCGCAAGCTTCGCGCAGATGGGCGGCGGCGCGATGCGGCAGGAGACGGGCAGCCACGTCGACGTCCACACCTGGAACGCGATCCTCGGCCTCGGCCACAAGAACGAAAAGGCCCGCGGAACATTCCAATACGGCGCGTTCTTCGAGTACGGCAGGGGCAACTATACCACCCACGCCGAGAACAATCTGCGGGGCGACGGAAACGCGCAGTACACGGGCGGCGGCCTCCTCGCGAAATACACGATGAAAAACGACGTCTACGTCGAGGGCAGTCTCCGTATCGGAACGGTAAAGGACGACGCGCGGGACGTGATGAGCGACGGCGCGGGCAATTCGTACAGCTATAAGACGAGCGCGGGCTATCAGGGATTCCATATCGGCGTCGGCAAGGAGATCAAGCTTGCGGATGGCAACAGCGTCGACGTCTACGGCAAATATTTCTTCAATCACAAGAACGGCGTCTCGTTCAACGCGGGCGGCCACTATGACCTCGACGCGGTGACGAGCAGCGTGCTCCGCCTCGGCGCGCGGTACACGGTCAAGCGCGACAAGTGGAATTTCTACGGCGGCCTCGCCTACGAGCACGAACTGGACGGTAAGGCGACGGGCACGGCGGACGGCGCTGCGATCCGCGCCGCCGATACCAGCGGCGGCTCCGTGCGCGCGGAGATCGGCGCGACGATGCAGCCGGACGAGAATTCGCCCTGGAGCCTCGACCTGAACTTCGCAGGATTTGCGGGGAAGAAGGAAGGATTCAGCGGCGGCGTCAGCGTGGCGTACATGTTCTGATTTTAGCTGATACTAAAATTGTTCAAAGTCTGCTTTCCTGTGATATAATGAATCAATATGATATTTTGGAAATCAATACTTAAGGAAACAACGATTAAGTCGATTTATGGCCTTGCCGAGGGATTTTTTCGTCAGGCAAGGAAAAGCGCTCGAAGTCGTAGCATCGCTACATCGAGGGCGCTTTGACACAGCATGACGAAAAAAGAACCGGCAAGGGCGAAAGGGACTTATTCGGTGTTTCCTT
>JAFZRW010000046.1 GCA_017619685.1 Schwartzia sp. (in: firmicutes) | reverse complement strand
CCGTTTCCCGCGTGATATGACGGCAAAGCTCCGGCGCGTCGAGCCGCACTCCGAGGAGCGATCCGACGCCGAGCACACGGAAAATATGATGGGCGGCGGCGTTCGCGTAAATGATTCGCTCGTAAGCGTCGGCAATCAGGATGCCGTCCCGCGGCGAAATCTCGCGGTATGCCTCCGGATCGAGCGCGCTGCGTGAGTTTTGCAAAATCATGCGCGCCGTGTCTACAAGGCAGCGGCTCCCGCGATCCTGCAAGCTGCCCGCCGGAACCTCAAGACTGACGACGGCGATAGCGTCCTGACCGTCATGAATACCATAAGTGTGCATTTCGAGACTGTCAGGACTTGACTCTCCGCCGCGAAGGCCGACCAGCGGCTGGCCGGTCGCAAGCGTCTGCGCGACAAGAGCCTCCGCCTCCACCGGAACGAAAGAACCGACGGGAGCGAGACGAAGCGGCTGCACCATCGTATGGGAGCGCGCCTGTGCCAATACGAGGAAGTGTTTACCGTCCCGCGCCGGCACGTACAGGCTCGCCTGTGCCTGCGCGAGATCGGCGATAAACGGCAGTCCTTCGCCGATATTATTCAAGAGATCCGCCTGTCGGCCGGAAATATCCGTATGCGCCCGACAAAGCCCGCGTATATCGTTCACGCCGATTCCCCCCTTTCCATAAAAAAACCTCGCAAGGTCGGAACAAAATACCGACACCGCAAGGCTTCTTTGCCATCTCTATTCTGTTCATAATGATTATAGCACGCCGCCCTTATGTTGTCTATGCGGGTGAATGATGTATATTTGCATACATGAACGATATCGATATATATTGAACAACGATAATACAGTTTCCGTTCGTCATTGCTAATCATTTACTGAAACTTCCCAAATGCAACACGCTGACAAAACTAATAATTACAGTAACGTCGAAAACCAAAGTTCTTATTACCCTCCCCTTGGAAGAGCAAGTGAGGAGCGATATTTATTGGCAGAAGTTAAACCATTTGAGATCGACACAATTCCGTTTTTTGATTATTTGACAAGACATCGTGAAAATCCTTTCGCCATAAGGATTCCTTCTTGTCGCCAAAGTCCGTAAAAAAATTTTGGAGTCAAAAATTTGTACTTCGTTTTTTTCGTGAAAGAGAAATGATACGCTATAAAGGTTGACATAACAATGTTTTCTGGCAACGGTCAACTTTTCCCTCAAAACGGAATTGATGTTATCCGTTGTCAGCGTCCTATAGCACACGCCTACTTTTGGTAAACTGTCCTTCTTTCCAATTATGACATTTTCTTCACTCTTCATAAAAATAAGACTGCTCCAGCCCCTTAAAAATGACTTCTCGATTTTCTGCCTCCATTGTCAGGTTCGCTTCGAGCAGCGTCCGAATCTCCAAATCGTTGACGGGGCTGCGTTCCATCGCTTGCAGGTATTTGTCCTTCGGAACATTTTGCCAGTCCACGACTTTATCGAGAGCTCTTTTGAGCATTTGATCGAGCCATATCCGCGTGGCGCGTCCGTTGCCCTCCATGAACGGATGCGCGACATTCATTTCCACGTATTTCGCGACGATTTCTTCAAACGTCGCTTGCGGCATTTTCTCTATCGCGGCAAGAGCCTCACGAAGATATAGGCTGTTCGCAAAGCGGAAGTTTCCCTTCGATATGTTTTGCGTGCGTATCTCCCCCGCGAACGGGTACAAGTTCTGGAAAAGATAACGATGAATCGCAAGCAGGCCGGCTGTCGTACCGACCTCAATTTTATCGACGTCGCCCGAAGTATAGAGCCGCTTCGCATTATCAAGGCTTTTCGCGTTCAATTCCGAAATGTTCATATTGCCCTCCGCTCGTCTTGTTACACTATGTCTATATTATATCGTACCGTTTATATCATGCCAAATGAAAAATCCTTCCGCATACAAATAAACGCCCTGCCGAAATGATTCCGACAGAGCGTTTATTACAATTTTGTTTAGATATGCGCCTTGGAGGGCTGGAGCTCCAGCTCGTTGTAGTCGACTTCCTCGCCGAGTTTCTCGCGAGCGACGACTTTTTCTTCATAGTCGAAGCACTCGTCGGCGATATCCTTGCTGAGCCAGATCAGGCAGATCAGGTTCGGCACGGACATCAGGCCGTTCATCGTGTCGGAGAAGTTCCAGACGATTTCAAGCGTCGTGGTCGCGCCGACAAACGTGATCAGCGCAAAGAGCACGCGGTACGCCATGATGGCAGGACGTGCCTTGATCAGATATTCCAGAGCCTTTTCACCGTAATATTCCCAGCCGAGAATCGTGGAGAACGCGAAGAGCGCCAGCGATACGGACACAACCACAGGAGCCGCGCTGCCAAAAGCAGACTGGAATGCGAGAATCGTAAGGTTCGCGCCGGAAATCAATTTCCCAGTGTTCGGATCCGTCATGCCAAGCGCGCCGGAGGACGCGATGACGAGGCCGGTCAACATGCAGATGATCATCGTATCAAAGAACGTGCCGGTCATATTGACATAGCCCTGACGCGAAGGATGGTCGGTACGAGCAGCAGCAGCCGCGATCGGAGCCGAGCCCATGCCCGCCTCGTTGGAGAATACGCCGCGCGCAACGCCCCAGCGCATGGAGGTCAGCATCGAAGCGACGATGGAGCCGCCGACGCCGCCCGCTACCGCGTCAAAGGAGAACGCCATACGGAAAATCTCGGCGACGCCCGCCGGAACTGCGGAAATGTTCAAACCGATAGCGATAACCGCCGCTACGAAATAGAAGGCCGCCATAAACGGAACAACAACGCTGGACACCTTGCCGATGCTGTGAATGCCGCGGACGAGGATCAGAAGCGACAGGACCATGATGATTGCGCCCGTCACGGTCGTCGAAACGCCAAAGCTCGTCTGAATCGCGGAAGCGATGGAATTCGCCTGCGTCATGTTGCCGATACCGAAGGACGAGAAGACTGCGAACAGTGCGAACAGCGTTGCCATGAGGCCGCCGATCGTGCCGCCGATGCCGTGCTTCATCGCATACATCGGGCCGCCCGACATTTCGCCGACGCTGTTCGTCTCACGATACTTGACCGCAAGCACCGACTCGCCGTATTTCGTGGAAAGTCCGAAGAGTGCGCTGATCCACATCCAAACGAGCGCGCCCGGGCCGCCCAAAACCATCGCCGTCGAAACGCCGACGATGTTGCCCGTGCCGACAGTAGCGGAAAGCGCCGTCATCAAAGACTGGAACGGCGAAATATCGCCTTCGTTCTTTTCTTTTTTCTGGAAGATCATGCCCACGGCGTAGAAAAGATTGCGCCACGGCAGGAATTTGAGCCGAATCGTCAGAAAGATTCCCGTGCCGACGAGAAGCGCCAGCATGACCGGCCCCCAAACAAAATTGTTTAGGTCATTTAACAGCTTTGATACATCCATAAGAAACCCCTCTCCTCTAATAAAAAACTTATGATGCCACGGAGCGGACATCCCGCTCTTAAATAAAAAACAATGACAACCGAGCCGAATCCTCACGGTCTAAGCGTCATTGCTTTTCACGCGTATTATAATAAGTGCCGAGACGCCGCCTGTCAATGCAAAAGCCGTAAATATTATGTATACACGGAAAGTGTATTGTATACAGAGCTAAAATGGACGTCCTTCACATAGAGACAAATCGCAGGGGACAGTTCTTGACAGCCCGCGTCCCCTATGGGAAAATGTCCTTGTTATATTATGTTTTGGGAATGAATGAGTTCCCTGAAGGAGGAATCATTATGTCGAACGTTGCAAAAGTAAACGAATATCTGAACAAGGCCAAAGTATTCTATTTCCTGACCACCGACGGCGACCAGCCAAAAGGCCGCCCCTTCGGATTCCACATGCTCGTGGACGGCAAGCTCTATTTCGGCTGCGGAACTTTCAAAAACGTCTACAAACAGCTCACAAAGAACCCAAAGGTCGAAGTGCTGGCGCATCTCGACCGCGAGTTCATGCGCTACGACGGGATTGCCAAAGTAGTGAAGGACGACGCTCTGCTCGCGAAAGTACGCGAGATCATGCCGGAAATCATGGCCATCTACGACAAGAACAACTGGGAAATGGGGCTCTTCTATCTGGAAAACGGACACGCCGAGATTCGGGGCATGATGGATTTGATCGAGGAATTCGACGTATAAAAGAGTCATGAGAAACGACGAAGGGGCATGGCAAAACTGCCATGCCCCATTATTATGCGAAACGTTCCAATGAGTTTTTATCAGCGCGCGATAATCTCTGCCATCGGCGCAATCGAAACGCCGGACGCTTTCAGCGCGGCGCTGATCTTTTCCGCGAAGAGCACCGCTTTCGGCGAATCGCCATGCAGGCAGATGCTGTCCGCCTCGATGGCGATCTCCTTGCCCGTAACAGCCTTCACCCTGTGCTCCGTCACCATCGAAACGACGCGGGCGATAGCTTCTTCCTCGTCCGTGATCATAGCGCCCGGCTTGCTGCGCGCCACGAGGGAACCGTCCTCCTCGTAGGCGCGGTCGGCAAATACTTCCCGTGCCGCACGCAGGCCGACCTTTTTCGCCGCCGCCACGAGCTTCGAGCCGGACAGGCCGAGAAGGATCAGCGACGGATCGACAGCATAGACGCCCTCGCAAATCGCACGCGCCATCTGCTCGTCCTTGCCCGCCATGTTGTACATCGCGCCGTGAGGCTTGACATGCTGGAGTTTGACGCCCGCCGCATCGCAAAACGTTTTCAGTGCGCCGACCTGATAAATGACCATCGTGCGCAGTTCGTCCGTGCTGACCTGCATTTGCCGCCGCCCGAAACCGACAAGATCGGGAAAACCCGGGTGCGCACCGACGCAAACGCCGTTTTTCTTGCAAAGCGCGACAGTTTTTTCCATGACCAGCGGATCGGAGGCGTGAAAACCGCAGGCGACGTTCGCCGAAGAGATGTGCGGCACCACGTCGGCGTCCATGCCGCATGTGTAGTTGCCGAAGCTTTCGCCCATATCGCAGTTGAGATCGACTTTTGCCATTTATTTCACTTCCTCAATATTTAAGGTTCACGTTCTTGACGTCCGTGATCAGCATGTGACCCGGCGCGTGAGTAATCACGAATTCGGGCTTCGACTGCATCACGACGTTTTGCGGCGTGACGCCGCAGGGCCAGAATACCGGCACTTCGCCGTCGCGAATCGTCACCGCGTCTCCGTAATTCGGATGCGCGAGGTCTTTTATGCCGATGGCTTCCGGCGCGCCGATATGAACGGGAGCGCCATGCACACGAGGCATCTGTCCGGTAATCAAGACCGCTTTCGGAACGAGGGCGTGAGGCAGCGGCCGCATCGAGACGACCATGTTGCCGTGGAAAACGCCCGCAGATTCGCAGGGAATATTCGTGTCGTACATCGGCACGTTCTTCCCTTCCTCGATCTGGCGCACGGGCACGTCCGCCGCCAAGAGGTCTCCCTCAAAGGAGAAGCTGCACCCGATCAGGAAGCTGACGAAATCGTCCTGCCAAAGCTCCGACACATCCGTATATTCACCGACCAGCTCGCCTTTTTTGTAAACGCGGTATTTCGGCAAATCCGTAGCAATATCCGCGCCGTCCGCGATCGTATGCAGGAGCCGCGAGCCTACGTCGCTGACTTCAAGAAGCGGACACGGTTTCGGGTTTCGCTGGCAGAAGAGCAGGAAATCATAAGCGACTTCTTTCGGCAAAACGACGAGATTCGCCTGCGCATATCCGTCGCACATGCCCGAGGTCTGTCCGGTCAGCTTGCCCTCTCGAATCAAATTCCGCACATCGGCGGGTTTTGCTTTGCTGTAATCCATTGTGTTCATTTCCTTTCGTAAAGCGCTTGCGCGTCCTCGGCACTGATGCGCACGAACTGCACCGTATCACCCGGCCTTGCCTGCGCGAGCTTCGGCAAATCCAGCGAGAGTACCGTGCCGATTTTCGCGTAGCCGCCCGCCGTCTGATGATCGGCCATCAAAAGGATCGGCTTGCCGCCGGACGGCACCTGGATCGAGCCGAACACGATGCCGTCGGAAACGATATCCGTACCGCTGTGGCTCTCGATCTCCGGCCCTTCAAGCCGAAGCCCCATACGGTCGCTGTTCGGACTGATCTCATAGCTTGCCGAGAAAAAAGTGTCGAGTCCCGCCGCTATGAAATATTCCTCCTGCGGACCGGGAACGACGCGCACCGTCACCGCGCTTTCATAAACAGGCGGCTCATAAGCGAGCGCCGCCGGCGTCCAATCGTCGGCAGGAAGCGTCGGCAGGACGTCGCCCGCTTTGAGCGCCCGTCCTTCAAATCCGCCCAGCTTCGCGCTCATGTCTGTGGCTCGGCTGCCCATGACGACCGGCACGTCGACGCCGCCGCGCACCGCGAGATATCCCCGGCATCCGGTCGTCGCCATGCCAAAGGAAAGCGTCTGCCCAGCCTCAGCATGAATCGCCTGATAGCGTGCAATCGGCGCGCCATCGAGCTTTGCCTGCATATCCGCGCCCGTCGCCGCGAACCATGCTGCCGTCTGAAATTCCAGCGTCGCGCCGAGGAATGTCATTTCGAGAACTGCCTCGCCCTGCGTATTGCCCACGAGCGCGTTAGCCGCCTCGTAGGCCGCAACGTCCATCACGCCGGCAGGACGAATGCCGCTGGATTGATAGAAGAAACGCCCTTCGTCCTGTACCGTCGTCAAAGGGCCGGGCGTTTTCACAAGAATGCTCATATCGCGCCGCCCTCCTTTTTCTGCCGCTCGTATTCCTCGGGCGAGATCGGTACGAAACGGATATAGTCTCCCGCTTCGCAAAGCACAGGCTTCTCGCGCTTCGGATCATAAAACGATACGGGCGTCATGCCGATAAGCCGCCAGCCGCCCGGCGAAGCCATCGGATAAACGCCGGTCTGACTGCCGCCGATGCCGACAGAGCCGGCAGGAATAGAAACGCGTGGAGACTTGAGCCGCGGCGCGGCGATACGCTCGTCCATGCCGCCCAAATAGACAAAGCCCGGCAAAAAGCCGAGCATATAGACGCGATATTCCGTTCCCGCGTGAATGTCTATGATTTCCTTCTCGGAAAGTCCCGTCAGCTCCGCCAGCCCCGCGAGATCCTCGCCGTACTGACCGCCGTAGCAACAGGGAATTTCCAGTACGCGTCTTGTTCCCGTTTCCGCCGCCGCGCCCTCGATATTCGCGGCTTCAATGCGGGCGCGAAGAGCCTGCATCGAGATGACGGCAGGATTGTATTCCACTAAAAGAGAGCGGTACGTGGGGATCATCTCCCGCACGCCCGCTACCTTTTCCGCCAGCAGAGCTTTTTTCAGCGCGTTGACCTTGCGGTTCACGTCCTCGGAAATCACGTTCCCGAAATCCGCCACCAGCGCCCTGTCCCCTGCCGGAAGTATTCTCATGTTTGCCATGATTTTATTTCGTCGCCTCTAAAAATTCGTCCAAAACAGCCTTGCGCATCTTCTCGTACAGCTCCGGCTGCTTGCCGCCCACCGGCTTGCCGTCGATATGGTCGACCCGGACGCAGAGGTTCGAGGAGCTCGTGACGAGGACTTCCTCAGCTTCCATCAAATCCTTCAGATAGTACGGCGTCTCGCTGACCGCAATGCCCAGCTCCTTGCACTTCTTGATCAGGTGCGCACGCGCGATGCCCGGCAGGATCAACTCGTCCGTCGGCGCCGTGAACAGCTTGCCGTCCTTGATGATATGGCAGTTGCTGTGCGCGCACTCGGTCACGCGTCCGCCCGGACGATAGAGGATCGCCTCATGGCAGCCGGCTTTCTTGGCCTTCTCCGCCGCCATGACCGACGGGATCAGGTTCAGCGTCTTGATATTGCAATGGAAGAAACGCGTATCCGGCTCGGTGATGACCGATACCGACTTCGTGCCGTCGTTGATTTCCGCAGGAATCAGCATGACCCAGAGATTGCCCTTGCCCTCGGTGAAGACATGGTTGCGGATACCCGTGCCGCGCGTGACCTGATAATAGACGAACAGATTGCCCGTGTCGACCTTCTTGACGAGATCGTTCAAAAGGTCCTTCAACTCCTGCTTTGTCACCGGCATATTGATATCGAGAAGCGCCGCGCTGTTGAAGAAGCGATCCACATGATCGTCAAGAGCGAAAATGTGGTAGTTGCGGGCCGGACCCGCATCGTAAACGCCGTCGCCAAACCAGTGGGAACGGTCGTTCATCGGAATCGACATATTCTCGAGTTCGTCATATTTTCCATTGTAGTAACCAAGATTCTTCATTATTAAGTTCTCCTCCTAAATTATTGCGCGTCGGCCATTATGCCAGCGCCGCGTCAATTTCCTGTGCCAGTGCGTCCATGATCTCCTGCTCGACGCTCTCGTCAAAGCCGTCCACATGCGTCACGCGCTCATGCGTAATGCCGTCCACGCTGCCGATTTGCACCGTCTCACGCATATAATCTGCGGCCCACGCATACGACGGCATCAAATGCTTGCCTTCGAGAATCGAAAGATACGCCGCAAGACCGTACGCGCCCCAGTTCGAGACGCTGGCGATCACGAGATGGTCGACGTTCACGACACAGGGAACAAGAGACAGTTCCTGCTCGATGACGTTGGCGACGTTGCCCATGCCGATCTCGTTGCCGCCGTCCCCGACGCCCACCGTACGGATATCATACTCGGGCGCAAGCTGGAACAGCATGTCCGTCGGCGCGTTGTGCTCGCGAATGGAGATGCCGCGCATATTCGCGTAATCGTTCTCCGCATTCAGCCCGCAGCGCTCCACAGAAATCATACCCACCGGATGATACTTGGAAATCATCTCCCGGAAAAAGTCGACATCCACACCGACTTCTGCCGCAGCGACCTCAAAGCCGCGGATAGCAAACAACTCCGCGTTTTCCGGCTCGGTAACAATCACCGGACGAAAACCCATGTCCCGAAGAACGCTCGCCAAAACAGCCGTCCCCGTCGGTCCGTCCGTCTCAGGGAATCCTGCCACATAAAAGCCCGTCGTCAGAAAAACGACGCCCCGCTTCCATGAGCGAATCTCCTCCGCAGCCAAGCAGCAATAGTTTTTTTCCATGTGCGGCCTGAGTTTCGTCATGCCCCGCTGAGAATAACGCATAATAATGTCTTCAATATGATCCATTTTTATCACCTCCGAAAATAATCGCCCTCTCCACTGCTTGCCTCTTTTGTTTCTTTATCTGATGGTCAAGCGTGGGTCGCACAAAAAAAGACTCACAACATCGAAACGAAAACCGCCCGACATCGCAAGGCCTCATTGCCTCTGGGACTCATCTATTGCCAAGTCGCAGTATAACACTCCACTATGAGGTTGTCTATGCGATAGGCTCATGTATATTTGTATACATTCCAAAAGCACCGGACAGGATGAATATCCGTCCGGTGCTTTCACTTTTTTATATTTCTTTGTCCTGCAAAGCCTCAAAACCTTCTTCGCCTGTGCGAATCTTGATGACGTTGTCCACGTTGGAGACGAAGATCTTTCCGTCGCCATAATGGCCGGTATAAAGAGCCCGTTTCGCCGCCTCGACGATCTCACGCGGCGGAATCGCCGACACCACAAGATCGACCTGCAGCTTTGGCAGAAGTCTCGAAGCGACATGCGCGCCGCGGTACATCGTGTGACCTTTTTGCAGGCCGTAGCCGAGCACCTGCGTGACCGTCATACCCGTGATGCCGAGTTTTTCGAGTTCCGCTTTCAGCGTGTCGAACCGCTCCCGAGAGGTGACGATGGATACGCGAGTGAGCGCGTGGCCGTCCGTGGAACGCATCGCGGACACCGAAACCGGCGCGGCCTGTCCGACAGGCGCAGGCGCTGCGGTGGTCCCCGGCGTTTCCGGCGTCGGCATGAAGTCGGCATACGCCGAAGCGAGGCCGTGTTCCTCGTAATCGAGACCGATGATTTCCTCTTTTGCCGTCACGCGAAGTCCCATCGTCGCTTTCAAAACGGTGAAGACGATCGTGATCATGACGGCGACGAAGGCCGCGACGCTGACGACGCCCAGTACCTGGATGAAGAAAAAGTCCGTCTTGCCCGTGTAAAGCAGGCCGTCCTTCACTGCGAAAAGTCCCGTCAGGATCGTTCCCAGCGCGCCGCATACGCCATGCACAGCCGCCGCGCCCACAGGATCGTCGATCTTGAGTTTCTGGTCGATGAACTCTACCGCATAGACTACCGTGACGCCGGCGATGAGGCCGATGATGAACGAGCCGCCTACACTGACGACGTCGCAGCCCGCCGTGATAGCCACAAGACCGGCCAGGGAGCCGTTCAATGTCATGGACACGTCCGGCTTGCCGTAGCGAATCCAGGTCAAAAGCATGGCCGTCGTCGTCGCAACCGCCGTGGCCATATTCGTTGTGACGAAAATCATGCTTGCCGTTTCCAGCGTCTCGTCCCCCGTCATCGAGACGGTGGAGCAGCCGTTGAAACCGAACCATGCGAACCAGAGGATGAACACGCCGAGGGCTGCCAGCGTCAGGCTGTGGCCGGGAATAGCGTTCACCGTGCCGTCTTCGCCGTATTTTCCGATGCGCGCGCCAAGCATTTTCGCACCGATCAGCGCGCAGACGCCGCCGACCATGTGAACCGCCGTCGAACCGGCGAAATCATGGAAGCCCATTTCCGAGAGCCAGCCGCCGCCCCAGATCCAGTGACCGGAAACCGGGTAAATCAAGAGGCTGATGGCAAGACTGTAAACGCAGTACGTCGAGAATTTCGTGCGCTCCGCCATCGCGCCCGATACGATCGTCGCGGACGTCGCGCAGAAAACCGTCTGAAAAATGATAAATGCCGCTTTCGGATAGCCTGCGTCGCTGCCGACGTCCCATCCTGAAATGAAAAAGTCCGGAAGGCCGATAAAACCGCCCACGTCCGTGCCGAACATCAGCCCGAAGCCGATGACCCAAAAAGCCACCGTGCCGATGCAGAGGTCCATCACGTTCTTCATGACGATATTGCCTGCGTTCTTCGCGCGCGTCAGGCCCGTCTCCACCATCGCAAAGCCAGGCTGCATGAAAAACACCAGCGCCGCGCCGAGAAGCACCCAAATCGTATCCGCCGCCGCATAGCGCGCAGGCGCGCTGGCCGCCGCCAGCGCCTGACCATGCAACCCAAATATCCATGCGCCGATCATCGACGCCAATGCCGTACATCGTAAAGTCCGTTTCATATTCCCTCACCCTTTCTTCCATTCCGCTCCCCGCGTGACCGGTTCACGCACGAGCTGGCAAAAAGGCCTGTCCGCTAAATTCAGCCTGCGCTGTCGCTTGGCTTCATTAAGCGGTCATGCATGTGTCGCACTAAACTTGCGCTTCGCTCACGCTCGCGCGCGTTAAGTGCTCTCACAAAAAAGGCGCCCGATACGAATCTCTCGCATCAGACGCCAGTGTCTTCTTGCCTTATGTCATTTCCCGCCGCCCGGACGACGGAAAAATCATGTGCCTAAGATAGCGCTTTTTTTGCCGATTGTCAATACTTTCGGAATGTATACATGATGAGTGCGCCATTTTCGCCGTCATGCAGCGGTTCATTGCCCGAAGCAAAAGCCGCCCGCCGTACAATCGCAGAGCTTTTTCGCAGACTCCGAGGCTGCAAGGCCGCCTTTCCCGGTTTCCTTCAGCGACGCGGGCATCTCATTGCCGATGCGCCGCATACTGTCGATCACGTCGTCCGGCGAGATCGCGCTTTTGACGCCTGCCAGCGCAAGCTGCGCGGACGCGACCGCGTTCACCGCGCCGTGAGAGTTCCGCTTCACGCAGGGCACTTCCACCAGCCCGCCGACAGGGTCGCAGGCAAGGCCCAGCATATTTTTCAGCGCCAGCGCCGCCGCGTTGACGATCGCCGCGTTGTCTCCGCCCTGCAGATACGCCAGCGCCCCCGCCGCCATCGCCGAGGCCGTTCCGATTTCCGCCTGGCAGCCGCCAAACGCGCCGGAAATACTCGCGTTCTCCCCGATGACCTTCCCGACGCCCGCCGCCACATACAGCGCGTTGATCAGTGCTTCCTCCGAGACGTCGCCGTATTCTTCATAGCTCAGGAGCACGGCGGGAATCACGCCGCAGGAGCCCGCCGTCGGAGCCGCGACGATCCGTTTCATGCAGGCGTTGGACTCGCCCATCTTGATCGCCCGCTCCATGACTTTTCCCAGAAAATCGCCGCACAGATTTTTTCCCGCTCGGTTATAGGCTTCGAGCAGTTTCCCGTCGCCTCCGCAAAGGCCGCTGGCGGATTTCCTGTCGCCCTCGTACGATCGATCGGCGTCTTTCATCACGTCGACCAGCTGCTTCATTTTCTCCCTTGACGCCTCTCGGCTTACGTCGCGGCTCTCCATATCCGCTTCCATGACGACTTCCCAAAATTCTTTTTTATGTTTATCGGACTGCTCCAAAATATCGGAGATAGAACTATACATTGTCAAATCACCCCCTCAAAATATGTCACCTTGATTACGCCCTCCACATGGGTAAGCCAGTCGATTCCGTCCCGCGGTATTTCCTGATCGCACTCGACGACCATGACGGCCCTTCCGCCCCGATGGGAACGGTATAGCTGCATGGACGCGATATTCACCGACTTGTGCGCCAACATGGACGTCACTTCCGACACATGGCCCGGCTGGTCCAGATTATGCACGATCAGCGTCGGACATTCGCCGGAAAAATTCGTATCGATGCCGTCGATTTTTGCGATATTGATTTTACCGCCGCCTATGGATTCGCCCACGACGTCAAGAACCGCGCCGCTCTCTCCGGTCAATATCAGCTCTGCCGTATTGGGGTGCGCCTCTGTCAGCTTCGCCTCCCCAAACTCGATCTGAATATTTTCCTGCCGTGCGATTTCCAGACTGTCGGCAATCTTGTAATCGTCCGGCTTCATGCCGAGAAGCCCCGCGACCAGTGCCTTGTCCGTCCCGTGTCCTTTGCCGGTATCCAGGAAAGAGCCGTACAAAAGTATCTTGGCTTCCTTCGGCTTTTCGCCCAAAAGCCGGCTCGCCACATATCCGATGCGGACTGCGCCCGCCGTATGGGAACTGGACGGCCCGACCATGACGGGCCCGATGATGTCAAATAGCTCCATCTTTCAATTCTCCTCATTTTCCTCCACAAAAAAAGCCCTGAACGCCGAAACGAGAATCGCTCCGACGCATCAAGGCTTCATTGCCGTAATTGAATACCGAAAGTATAGCACATGGTTTGTCCTTTGTCCATGCAGGCAGTGCCAAATGAAAAAACCTTCCGCAGCGGAAGGTCTTTTCATTGCATTTTTACAGCGATTTTGCCGCTTCTCCGTACGTCCGATACATCTCGATCGGCTCAGGGTTTTCTTTGAGGCTCCAAACGCCGCAGGGACATACGCCCGCGCAAATCCCGCAACCGATGCACTTCGCCGGGTCGGAGACGTATTCCCATCCGCCGTCCTCGAGATCGACACGGGTGATCGCCTTCTCGGGACAGGAATTGATGCACATGCGGCAGTCGCGGCAAGTGCCGCAGGAAACGCAGCGCGTGTGCTCCTCGCCCGCGTCCGGCAGATCGCAGTGATGGCATTTCTCGAAGTAACCCTTCGACAGCCGCTCGGCGGGAATCCGCTCCCTCGTGAAGACGGGCGTGATCTTCTCGCCGCGAAGATATTGGTCGATGGCGACGGCGGTGCGCCGCGCGTCGCCGATGGCGTCGGTGAGGCGTCCCGGTTTTATCACGTCGCCCGCCGCGAACACGCCGGGCAGGATCATTTTCTCCAGCGAAGGTACGAGCCAGTCCCCCCGAAACTTCTGGATTGAGGGATCGTCGGGCAGATAGTCGAGAATCGGCGCCTCGCCGATGGAGACGATGACCTGATCCGCCGCGATGAAGCGCCCGTCGTCGGAATAGACGCCCTCCGTCGCGATCTTTTTCGTCACGAAGGGCCAGACGATCTTGCCGCCGAGAGTTTCGAGACGGTCGATTTCCTTCTGGAACGCGGCGGGCTTCACCACGTCCACGACGACGACATGTTCTGCGCCCTGTTCGTAAGCACTGGTCGCCACGTCCATGCCGGAGTTGCCGCCGCCGATGACCAGCACGGTCTTGCCCGTGGGCGGCTTCTCGCCGCGATTGATGGCTTTCAGATAGTCGAGTCCCATCGTCAAAAGCTCCGTTCCCTCCCATGGGAAGAAGCGCGGCTTGTGTCCGCCCGTCGCCACAAGTACGGCGTCGTTTTTCGCCCGAAGCTGGTCAAACATTTCGCGGTCCACACGGCAGGAGGTGACGAACTTCACGCCGACGCCCTCGATTCGCTTCAGCTCCAGCTCGAGAAGCTGATGCGGCATCCGGGAGCGTGGAATCACCTGCGCGAGCTTGCCGCCGATTTCCGCGGCGTCGTCATAGACGGTGACTGCATGGCCGCGCCGCGCAAGCTGCCACGCGGCGGAAAGTCCTGCCACGCCGCCGCCGATGATGGCGACGGTCTTGCCCGTATGCTCCTTCGGCGGATCGACGTTCGTATAAGCGGACTTGAAGCCCAGCGCGCTGATCTGAATCGCCTCGTCAATGGTGCCGCGGGTGCATCCTTCCATGCAAGGATTCGGGCAGAGCGTACCGCAGACGGAGCCGGGGAACGGCGTATATTCGAGGACGAAGCGCAGCGCTTCCTCCACCTTCCCGTCACGGAGAAGCGCCAGACGACGCTGCGTCGGTATGCCCGTCGGGCAGGAAAATTCGCAAGGTGCCGCGTATTTCGCATTGTCCCAGCTCGGCACGCGCAGACGGTAAAGCCCGCGGTTCACCGTGTTCAGCACCGCGAAATCGTCCATCGCCACATCGCTGAATATGCCGCCGCGCACCCAATCCTGCCCGCGGAAGGCCGCGAGATCAGGCAGCGGTTTCGGCTGCTTTTCCTCATAGGTCAGCGGACGCAGTTTTTTCCACTGGCTCCAATCGGAAAGCTCCGCCAAAAGCTCCGGCTTTTCGACGGCGGCAAGGAATCCCGCCATGCCATTTTCGAGGAAAGCGACGTCCTCCTTATCCAGCGCGAGACAGCGAATGTCGTCGGGATAATCGTCCGAGATCGGACCGCGCACATAGACGACGCCGCCCACCATACCGACGCAGGGCCGTTCGCCGAGGATCGAAGCAAACTCCTCGCTGTCCCAGCCGCAGACAATCGCCCGGCCGCCGCCCATGAACTCAAAGGAAAAGCTGCCGACGTTTTTCAGTATCCAAAGCTCCGGCTCCTCATAGAGCGGGTCGTGCTTCATCAAAGAACCGGTGCGTGTGCCGCCGCGCCCGCCGATGTAAATCTTGCCGCCCGCCGAGCAATGGCCCGCTGTGTCTCCCACATCGCCGCGCACGGTAATCAGGCCGCCCGCATTGAGCCAACCCACATCGGCGGAAGCCGGGCCGTCCACGACGATTTCCGTGTTGTCGAGACACATGGAACCGAGACGCTGGCCGGGGTTCGTCACGTGGAACGTAAGCTTCTTCCCCTCGGGGTGCCAGAGCGGCCCGCCGATGTCGTGCTGACCCGACGCGGCAATCTCAAACTCCGTCTCGCCCTCCTGCACCGCCGCCTCAATTGCAAGCAAAAGATCCTGCGTGGACATGCGCTCATGATCGACGAGGGTATCT
>JAFZRW010000045.1 GCA_017619685.1 Schwartzia sp. (in: firmicutes) | reverse complement strand
CTGACCGGCGTCGTGGACAGCGTGATCTTTGACAGCGGAGACGGCCGCTTTTCCGTGTTCCGCCTCACGCAGGACGGGCGGACGGGGCGCGTCACGGCCACCGTATCCTCCGCCGCGCCCCTGGTCGGCCAGGAAGTCGAGCTTTCGGGCGATTGGGTGGAGCACCCGCGCTTCGGTATGCAGTTTCGCGCCGCGCATATCCGCGTCGCCGCACCGACGAGCGAGCAGGGCGTGCTGCGATTCCTGTCGTCGGGCGCCGTGCAGGGCGTCGGCCCGTCGACGGCCCGGCGTATTGTCGCGCAGTTTGGAGCGAACGCGCTCGACGTCATCGAGAACGAGCCGCACCGCTTGCTTTCGGTGGCCGGCATCGGGAAAAAGACGGCGCAGAAAATTCACGCGTCGTACCATGAACAGTCGGAACTGAAAGAAATCATGCTCTGGCTTGAAATGCACGGCGTATCGGGCGCGTACGGCGCGCGCATCTACAAGCAATACGGCTCCTTCGCGCTGGACGTGCTGAATCTTGATCCCTATCGCATGGCGCGGGAAGTGTCGGGCGTCGGTTTTCGCACGGCCGATACCCTGGCGATGGCGGCTGGGGCGGAGCCGGATAGTCCTTCCCGCATCGCGGCGGGCGTCCGCTTCCTGCTCGACGGCGTCGCATCGTCCGGTCACTGCTGTTTGCCGGAGGAGCGGCTCGTGCGCGACACGGCGAGCCTGCTCGGCGTCGAGCCGTCGCTCGTGCGCGAATCGGTGCGCGATGAGATCGAGGCGGGCCGGCTTTTCTATGAGACGGAGGGTGCGGAGACGCTGATTTACCCGCCTGCGCTCTACGCGGCGGAGACGCAGACGGCAGAGGCGCTTCGTTTCATCGCCGATCATGCGGAAGTCTTTCCTGTGGACGATCCGGAGGAAATTGCGAGGTCATGGGAGCGCGCCGACGGCGTCACCCTGTCGGACGGGCAGCGCGACGCCGTCGCGGCGGCGCTTCGCTACGGTGTGTTCATCTTGACGGGCGGCCCCGGTACGGGCAAGACCACCGTCGTACGCGGCATGATTGGCGTGCTGGAACGGCTCGGCCTTTCCGTGCGTCTCGGCGCGCCGACGGGCCGGGCGGCGAAGCGCCTCGGCGAAGCGACGGGGCGCAAGGCGACGACCGTTCATCGTATGCTGGAGGCGCAGGCCGACGACGCGGGGGCGACCATATTCCAGCGCGACGGGGATACGCCCATCGAGGCGGACGTCGTGATCCTCGACGAAGTCTCGATGATGGATATCGTGCTCATGCAGCATTTTCTCGCCGCCGTGCCGCGCGGCTGTCATGTCATACTGGTCGGCGACGTGGATCAGCTCCCGTCTGTCGGTCCCGGCACGGTGCTCGCCGACATGCTGCGCTCGAAAATGTTCCCGAGCATTCGGCTCACCGATATTTTCCGGCAGGCGGGGGAGAGCCTGATCGTCAGGAACGCGCACGCCGTTAACGCGGGCCGTATGCCGGACTGTGCGGCGGGGAGCGCGTTCGAGTTTCGCGCCTGCGCCACGGAGGAGGAGACGGCGGCGGCCATTGTCGCGCTCTGCCGGGACGAGCTTCCCGCTTCGGGCGTCGACCCCATGCGCGACGTACAGGTGCTTTCTCCCATGCACCGACTCGAATGCGGCATCGACCGGCTGAACCGCCTCCTGCAGGACGCGCTGAACCCGCCCGAGACCGGCGGATTCGAGATCGCGGCGGGCGGCTTCTCCTACCGCGTCGGAGACAAAGTCATGCAGACGAAAAATAATTATGAAAAAGGCGTGTTCAACGGCGACGTCGGATTCGTCTCGCGCGTCGGTGCGCAAGGGCTCGTCGTGCGCTACGGCGAAGAAAACGCGGTGGAATACAAGCGCGAGGAAATGAGCGAACTCCAGCCCGCCTATGCGATGAGCGTACACAAAAGCCAGGGCAGCGAATATCCCGTCGTCGTCCTGCCCGTCGTGCTCGGCCATCGGGCCATGCTGCAGAGAAATCTGCTCTATACCGCAGTCACGCGCGCAAAAGAACGGGTAATCTTGCTCGGCAATCCCCGCGCTCTTGCCGTCGCCGTCGGAAACGACAGGACGCGGCGGCGCTTTACGCTGCTCGCCGCTCGCCTTGCGGGAGCGATCGAATGAGCGGCTGGCGGGATTTTTGCGCGCCGCTTTTGGACTTCCTGTTTCCGCCCCGTTGCCCCGCTTGCGGCGCTTACGTTGAGAAACAGGGCGGCTGGTGTGTTCCGTGCCTCGCGTCTGCGGTTCGCGTGCGGCGGCTTCCGCTGGACGACGCGCAGCGCGGCGCGCTTTCTGAGGCGTGGGCGCTGGGCCTCTATCACGGACCGCTGCGCGCGCTTCTGCTGCCGCTGAAATTCAAGAATCGGCGGGACGGTCTCGCCGCGCTGGAGACGTTTCTCGACGCGGCGGGCGAGAAATTGCCGCGGGCGGGACGCGGGCAGGGAATCGTCGTGCCGGTGCCGCTTTTCGCCGCGAAAGAAAAAGAACGCGGCGGCAATCAGACCGAGTTGATCTTTCGCGATTGGCTGACAGTGCGGGGCTGGACATGGCGGCGCGCGCTGATTCGCACGCGGGCGACGGAGCCGCAGTTCGGTCTGTCGGCGCCGCAGCGCATGGAAAACATTCGGGGCGCTTTCGCGCCGGCGGACGACCTTTCGCGAGAGGAACTTGCCGGAAAGAAAATCCTGCTCGTCGACGATATTTTCACGACGGGCGCGACGCTTGCCGAATGCGCGCGCACGCTTAAAGATGCGGGTGCGGCGGAGGTCCTGGCGTTGGCGCTTTCCAGTGATCGGTTGTGATTTTTTGCAGACTTGCCGAAAAAGGCATTTTGGTATAAAATAATTATGAATTTGTTTTATTCGGTATGCAAAGACACAGGACACAGGAGTGAGAACAATGGCAGGCAAGCTGAAAAATTGTCCGGAGTGCGGAAGGCTCTTCATGGACATGGGCGCGAGAATATGCAGGGATTGTATGGATCGGGAAGAGGAACTGATGCTGAAGATTTCCTCTTTTGTGCGCGATCATCCGCATTCGACGATCAAGGACATCGTGGATGGCGTCGAGGGCGCCAAGGAGCGGATCGTACGCCGCATGATCAAAGAAGGACGGTTTGTGCAGGACGGTATCGACATTTCGTATCCGTGCGAGAAATGCGGCAAGCTGATTCATGCCGGTCGTTTCTGCGAGAAATGCGACTCGGAGCTGAAAAAAGAAGTCGTCAAGGCGCAGCAGAAAGCCGTGGAACGCGCGGTGCAGGCGGTCAAAGAAAAAAGACCGATGGGTACGGGCTTCCGCTCGAAAGATATGGGCATACAAAAACAGTGAGAGAAAGCCGGAAAACGCAGATGTTTTCCGGCTTTTCCTGACTTTGCGCAAGAAAACTTCAAGAAATATCGTCATTGGTGCTAAGAACGCGAAAACGAGAGAAAAAACGAGAAAAATAAGAATAAATGGCCGTAATCATCTAAAAGCCGGGGTTAAGATTCCCGGCCTTTTTTTCGATGGATAGTCAGAAAGCAAGGGAAGGAATGCCAAGGTGCACGGACGCGCCGAGCAGAGGATGGTGAACCCAAATGATTATCAGCAATTACCTCCAAGCTGCGACCGGGATCTTTACGAACCGGAAGCAGGCCGCGTCCGTAAAAGACGTAAAACGTACCGAAGCGACGAAAGCGACGGAATTTGTGATGTCCAGCGAGGCGAAAAGCTTCAGCCAGACGCTCAGCCAGCTTCGCGGGGAAGCGGATAGCGCTCGCATGGATCGCGTGGAAGCCCTGCGGCGTCAATTCGCGGACGGGACGTATCACGTGGCGGCGGAGACGTTGGCGGCAGATATGCTCGCCATGCGCTATTGAGGCGGCGTCATGTGGAAGAATCTGATCCAAGCCCTGAATGATTTATCCGACGCGTATGCGGCGCTTCTCGCTATCGCGGGGAGAAAGAGGGCCGTGCTTGTCGCCGTTGACCTCAAAGGGCTGGAGCCCTTGGTGGAGGAAGAAAAGCAGCAGCTTGAGCGCATCCGCGTGGCCGAAAAAAGCCGGCAGGATGCGCTTTTGGCGTTATCCAAAGAAATTCCGTCCACCCACGCTGCTACGACGATGGCGGAGGTGGAGGCGGCGTGTCCGAAGGAACTGCGGCTCCTGCTGAAAAAAGCGCATATTCGCCTGAATAAGGCGGTGAACGACGCGCAGGAAGCGAGCGACGCGAACGAATTTCTGATTCGGCAGGCGCTGGGCGCCGTCGAATACCATCTGAACCGCCTGTCGAACTCCTCGATCGACCCGACTTACGGGCAGACGGGGACGGAAAGCGTCTCGCGGGAAAAGAAGTTCGACTTTCAGGCATGAGGAAGCAATATGGACAATGAAAATACGGGAACGCCGCTGGACAAGATCCTTCCGCTTTTGGGGAAGGAGCTTTCCCTTGCCCTTCGCCTCTATGAGCAGGCGGAGACGCAGCGGAACGCGCTGAAAGAGCACTTGAACGGCAAAGCGGTGGCGCAGGCGACGGAAGCGATCAACGCGACGCTTCGCGAACTTGCGGCTTACGAAAAGGAAAAGACGGCGCTGCTCGCCGAGCTTGGAGCGACGACGCTTGAAGACGCTGTGGGGCGGCTGCCATACTCGAAAGAGAAGACCCGCGCGCGCCAGCAGATGCAGAGACTGAACAACCTGCTGCAGAAGCTGAAGGAAGTGGGCGAAACGAGCCACGGCTTGCTGAATCACGCGATGGAGTATCTGACGTTCAGCCTGAACGTCATGACGGCGGCTTCCGCCGCTCCCGCCTACGGCACGCCGGACGCGCCGGAACGCGCGACGCAGGGAAGGAAACTTTTGGATACAAGTGTGTAAAATAATACTCCCCCCGTCAGCTTCGCTGACACCCCCCTCAAAGAGGGGGGGCAAAAGCCTCCCTCACTGAGGGAGGTGGCACGCCGAAGGCGTGACGGAGGGAGTTTCATAGTAAGGATACGTAAAAACACACAAGGACGACTTGAAAGGAACGGATCATCATGGCATTGCGCTCCACCTTTGCGGGACTGAACACCATGTATCGCGGCGTCAGTACGAACCGGTTGGCATTGGAAACCACCGGTCACAATATGACGAATTCTAACGTCGAAGGCTACTCGCGACAGAGCGTGAATCAGGCGGCAACGCGGGCCGATGAGGTTTACGGCAATGGGACGAGGCAATTTGTCGGTTCGGGCGTTGATTCACTGTCGATTACGCGTGCCCGCGACGTTTATGCGGACAAACAGTATTGGCGCGAGTACGCGGATCAGGAGTACGCGAAAACGCGGCAGACGAATTACCAAAAACTGGAAGCCATCTTCAACGACGCCGACGACACAGGGCTGCAAAATGCCCTTTTGCAATTTTACCAGTCCTGGGTCGACATGTCGAAAGAGGCCAGCAACACCAGTGAGCGCACCGCCATCATTGAGCAGGCGGGTATCTTGGTGGATCGCATTCACGCCTCTACTAAGCAGCTTCAGCAGCAGATTACGTCGGAATACGACGATATCAAGGTAAACGTCACCCATGTCAATACGATTACCGACCAGATCGTCAAGCTGAACAAGGCCATCATGGCGGCGGAATCGACGGGAGGCAGCGCCAACGACCTTCGGGACGAGCGCGACAACTTGGTGGATGAGCTTTCCGGTTACATGAGCGTCACTGTTTCTGAGAATAAGGAAAACTCCATGTACACCGTCGTTTCCAACGGCACGTCCATTGTCAACGGCATCGCGAAGCTGGATCTTACTGTGGGACCGGTCTATGAAGACGGGCGGCAACCGGGCATTCCAAATGCAAAATACGGTATCACCGATTACAACATTGAGATTGGCGAAACCGGCGTCATATTTGACCCGTTGACCGGCACGCTGAAAGCTGAAATGGACGCGATTAAGGAAGATAAGGATTATATTGACGACGTGGTGCGCATGGCAGCTTTCCTCCTGACCGAATTCAACGCCCAGCACAAGCTGGGGGCGGGCATGGACGTCTATGAGGCAACTGTTGGGTTGGGAACCACAGATCCGCCCGTAGTAACAAGTACAAAGTTCCCGACTACGGGCATCAACTTCTTCGGTGATAACGATCCTAAGCTGTATTGCGAGATTGCACCTTCGACTCACAACAGCGTTGCGTACATTTGGGATGAGGAAAGCCAGACGGTAGGCATATATTGCCAGATGATTGATACCTCCTTTGTTGTAAAAGACAGTGGGAAAGATATGTATCAATGGCAAGTTGAAACCCAGATTTATAAAGACGGTACCGCCAAGGTGATGAGCAAGGACCTGAACGGCGATCCGGTTGAGCTCACAGGCGCGTGGGAATATATGGAAGGCGTCAATATCATCAACGCGCTGAAGGTGGCAACCACCATCACGGATGTGGACGGCGAGCGGAAGATTGCGGCTCGTACGCTCTACGCGACAGACGAAGACCCGACCACTGCCACCAAGTCTCATTTGGAGATGCTGGAGATGTATATGACGCCGGGCACGTCTAACAAGTATTATGTGGGTGAAAAAGGTACGCGTGACAATCCGGGAACGATTAACGGAACGGCGGACGGGTCCAACGCGGTTCTGATCAGTACCCTCCTGAATCTGGAAAACAAGGACAGGACCGAAACCGCGAGCTATAAAAAGCTTGCCTCCATCGGCGCGGCCTCGTTGCAGAGTTATTACAACAAGCAGATGACGGCTCTCGGCGTCGATTCCTCGCAGATGAATAACAAAGTCAAGTCGCAGGAGGACATCGTCGAGCAGGTCATGCAGTGGCGCACCTCAGTGGCCGGCGTGAACTGGGACGAGGAATTGACGAACATGATCATGTTCCAGCAGGGCTATGCTGCGTGCTCGCGCTGTCTGACGACGATGGACGAGATGCTCGACCGCTTGATCAATTCGACGGGTGTGGTAGGAAGGTAAGGTGAGCTGAAATGCGTGTAGGCAGTCTTCAGATGACGACGAAGTACATGACGCAACTGAACCGCACCTACGATAAGCAGACGAAGCTGATGGAGCAGAGCGACGGCGCGATGCTGCACCGCCCGTCCGACAATCCCATCGGCTACTCGAAATACCTGCGGTTCAGCACTTCCTACGGGGAAAACGACCAATATCAGTACAACGTCAAGACGGCGGTTTCCTGGATGAAGAATACAGACTCTGCGTTGATCGATATGTCAGACTCCATGAAGACCGTCGTGGAAAAGACGAATCAGGCCCAGGGCACAAATACCGACTCGGATATGAAAGCCATCGCTGCCGAAATGTTTGTGCAGGTTCAGCAGTGCGTGGCCGACGCGAACACGCAGGTCAACGGCCGATACCTGTTCGCGGGGCAGGCAGACCTGATTCAGCCCTATTTGATGTCGGAGAAGAAATTCGAGCGCGGTCTTGCGAAGACCCTCGACGACAAGCAGGCGGCGTTTTTTAATACCGCGACACAGTCCGACGACATTACGCAAATGTTGACGCTGGAAGGCGACGACGGCAATATCTATTACCTGAACACAAAAAGCGGCGACATTTATACCAAGGAATTTGTGGATGAAGGATACAAAGACTTTGTTTCCAACGGGTGTGATTCGCTGAGCGAGTATTATAAAGATTCGTCCAAATATCCGGGGCTTAGTGATCCGAAGTTTGGGAGCCTCGGCGCGCTTAAGGTTTCTGATCATTTTGACTCGCGCGGCGTCATTAAGAATGAGACGGACAAGGGAAAAAATTTCTCCGCGACCGTTGGGGGCGTCACGATGACTTTCGTCACTATCGAGCAGTACATCGTCACCTATCAAGGCGACAAGAAGCAGTTCTCGATGGTCAAGGAAAACGGTGCGGCACAGCCTGCCACCGATACGGTAAACGCCGGCGGCGTCCAAATCGCTGGATGTAGCATCTTTGACAATGAGGATTCCGGCAACGAGGTTTCTGGCGCCAACACGTTCAACGATCTCCTGACCGTCGTCGCCATGTGCGAGAGAGGAGAGAAAGAGGGCAGCCGGTGGATGAGTTCGGACGGCAAGACGCTGGCAAACAATTCCTTCAACACTGTGAACATCGCCCAGACGGTGGTCGCGGCGCGTCAGCAGATCTATACGGATTGCGAGGATATGCTGACCACGCAGAGTGAGACGATCCTCGAAGATATCACCACCGTCCATTCTACCGACGTTGCGAAGCTGGCCGTGGAAATGATGACAGCGCAGACGATCTATAATCTATCGCTGTCCGTTGGCTCGCGCGTCATTCCGCCGACCTTGGCTGATTATCTGTAATGTGAAGGACAAAGGAGAACGACCATGCGTATAGGAAGCTATAACAGCACGATGCGGTATCAGAACTCCATCAACCGTACCTACGAAAACCAGACAAAGCTGATGGAGATGAGCGACGGCGACAGAATCCATCGCCCGTCGGACGACTGCGTCGGCTACTCGAAATATTTGCGCCACAGCATTACATACGGCGAGAACGCGCAATACCAATCGAACGTCCAGACGGCGATCTCGTGGATGAAGAACACCGACGCCGCCCTCGTCGATATGGCGGAATGCGGCTCGAAGCTCGTGGTAAAATCAAATCAGGCAGACGGCTCAAATTCAGACGCCGATATGCGCGCCATCGCGGGCGAGATGCTCGTGCAGGCACAACAGGCCGTCGCCGACGCGAATACGAACGTCAACGGGCGCTATCTGTTCTCCGGGCAGGCAGATCTCGTGCAGCCCTATGAGATTTCGAAAGAGATGAAACCGCGCGGTCTTGTCAAGACCCTCGATGATCAGCAGGCGAAGTTCTTCAGTGGAAGCACTGTTGCAGGTCCTTCGAAGTCCGGCGATGTGGTGCAGATGCTGACATTGAATGGTGACGACGGCAATATTTATTACATGAATACGGTATCAGGGGATATCTATACGAAGAAATTCGTCGATGAAGGTTATAAGGACATCATGAGCGACACAAAGGCCATGAGCGATCCAAATTATCTGACCGGCAAACAGGTGGGAACCAGCAGCACGTTTGCATCCAACAAGGTCCACCATTATTTCGATGAATACGGCGTAATCAACAAGGAAGGGAAAGGCTTTTTCGAAGATATTACGATAGACGGCAAGAAGGTTAAGGTGGAGCTCGCCACTGTCGAGCAGTACATCGTCACTTACAACGGCGACAGGAAGCAGTTCTCGATGGTCAAGGAGAACGGCACGGCGCAGCCCACCTCCGATACGGTGAACGCTTCGGGCGTTGAGATTGCGGGCCGCGGTATTTTCGACAACGAGAAGGCTTATCCTGATTCGTCGACTGAAACCCCAAATCCTTATCCAGGCCCCTCCGGCGCCAACGCGTTCAACGATATGTTCACGGTCGTCGCGATGTGCGACCACGGCGCCGACGATAAGGACGGCAAACCGACGGGACCGAACAGCAACTGGATGAGCTCGGACGGCAAGGCGTTGGCGAACGTCGCCTATAATACCATCAACAGCGCGCAGACGAAGATTGCGTCGCGCCAGGCGGTCTACAGGGACTGTCAGGCCATGCTGACGACGCAGAGCCAGCAGGTGCTCGGTGATATCACCGAGATCCATTCCACGGACGTCTCGAAGCTGGCCGTGGACATGATGGCCCAGCAGACGGTCTACAATCTTTCGCTGAACGTCGGTGCGCGAATCCTGCCGCAAACGCTCGTGGACTACTTGCATTAAAAGTCATCTCCCCCCGTCAGCTACGCTGCCCCCCCCTCCCAGAGGGGGGCAGGATTAGCCTCCCTCCTAGAGGGAGGTGTCACGCCGTAGGCGTGACGGAGGGAGTTTTTCCGCAATATATACTTGTAATTTTCTGCAAAAAAGGTATAATAGAAGTGGAAAATTAGGATTTCCATTCAGGGAGTTTTTCTGCCAAGGAAGGAGCTGGCTGTTATGCTCTATCTGAACACGCGCCATACGCTCCCGCGCATCGGCATCGACATGGCGGCTTCGACGCTTTCGAGCCGCATCCAGAAGCCGACGGTGGACAGCGCATACCATGCGCCGCGTTCGCATACCGGCATGGGACGAATCACGATGGACATCAATTCGTACCCGAGCCGCCATGCCTACGGCGCCCGTACGATGGACGATTTCACGAAAGAGTACGGTCAGCAGGGTCTTTCCGACATTCAGTCGACGGTCTCGCGTCATACGCAGGACGCTTGGGCGATGATTGAGAACGCCGCGAAAAAGGGACACAACGAGATCGCAAACCAGGCGAAGGGGCGTCTATCTGCGGAGATCGGCAAGAAGCGCTACCTCGAGGCGCAGGCGATTCCCGATCCCGAGGTGCACATCCATCCTGCCGACGAGCCGGGCGACATCGATCCCGGAAGCTGGGATTACAAGATTCGCACGGCGGACAAGGCGGATGTGAAGTACAACGAAGGGCATTTCAAGTTGTTCCTTGAAGAACGCGGCTCCATTCACAGCTGGGTATCGGAAGGCCACTACGACATTTACGCTTAGAGGAATCTAAAAAAAGGGGGACTGCGAAAAGTTCCCGAAAATGAAGTAGGAGGCAGAGAGCATGAAAAAGATCAACACGGTACGGTTTGGCGAGCTGGAGATTGACGAGGACAAGATTATCCAGTTTGACGAGGGAATTCCCGCTTTCGAGGACGAGCATGAGTTTGCGCTTCTTCCGTATGAAAGCGACAGCCCGTATACCTTCCTCCAGTCCGTTAAGACGCCGGAACTCGCCTTTATGATGGGCGTTCCTTTTGTGTTTTTCCCGGACTACGAATTCCAGCTTGAGGACGAGATTGCGAAGAAACTCGGAATCAAGACGGCGGAAGACGTTTTGATCTATGTGCTCATTACGATTCCCGGCGGGGAGATCAAGAACATGACGGCGAATCTCGTTGCGCCGATTGTCATCAGCAAACGCACATTCCTTGCACAGCAGGTCGTGCTCGAGAAGAGTAAATACACAACGAAGCACCGCCTCTTCAAGGAGAAGGAGGAAAAATAAATGCTCGTACTCACGCGCAAGCCGCGCCAGCAGATCATGATTGGTGACGACATCGTCATCAACGTCGTGGATGTGCAGGGCGATAATGTACGAATCGCTATCGAGGCGCCGCGCGAGGTCAAGATCTACCGCGGGGAAATTTACCGCGCGATCCAGGAAGAGAACAAGCAGGCCGCTATGCCGGAAGGCGTAGATATCAAGAACCTGCCGAAGGATATCTGAATAAAAGCCCTCCCCTATGGGGAGGGGGGACCGCCGTAGGCGGTGGGTGAGGTTTACGGTATCGTCCACAAGACCTCATCCGACGCCCTTCGGGCGCCACCTTCCCCAAAGGGGAAGGCTATATAGGCCGGTTATCCGTGACGCGTCACGGGTTCAGGGGAAGATACAAGGATTATTTTATTTCTATGGAGGGATGAACCATGATTGGGAAAGTGCAGGATCTCGTCTCCGCTGCCGTCGTTTTTAACGCGGTAGACACGGCGAGCCGTGGCGCGGCGGACACACAGCAGCAGACGGCGCCGGACGTTTCGACGCAGCCGGCAGCGCCTCCGCCTAAGACGGATGCGCCGGTGCAGGCCGGAGGGGACAGCCGGAAGCTGGGCGCGGACGACCAGAATGCGGACGTCCGCCGGGCAGAGAAGCAGGCGGAAGATCAAAACCAGAAGATGGACGAGAAGTCTGTCGATCTGATGACCAAAGAGCTCAACGAGCTGATGGACAAGATCGACTGCAATCTGGCGTTCAAGTACAACAAGGACGTCGACGTCATGACGGTCAAGATGATCGACAAGGAGACGAAGGAAGTCCTGAAGGAATTTCCGCCGGAGGAAATGGTCAAGAGCATGGTCAAGACCAAGGAATGGATCGGCGCGTTCCTCGACGAGCACGCCTAAAGGGACAAGGGACGTTTTTAGACAAGGAGGTTCATTATCATGGGCGTCAACGGTCTGTACGGGCTTTCGGGCTCAGGGCTTGACATCGAGTCGATGGTCAAGGCTGGAATGCTCTCCAAGCAGAACCAGTACGACAAGATGTACAAGAAAGAAGTCAAGAACGAGTGGTTGAAGCAGGGCTTCAACGAGATTTACACGAGTCTCAATACGTTCAAGTATTCGACGCTGTCCGACTACAAAATGTCGTCGAACATGAACGCCATGGGCGCGGAGTCGAAGGATTCGTCCATTGTCAAAGCGGTGGCCAACGGCGACGCTGTGGCTATGACACACAATGTGGAGGTTTCGCAGCTCTCGCAGAACGCGTATCTTTTGACGGGCAACGAGGGTATCACGCGCAATACCACGGACGCAAGCAAGAAGTCCAGCATCTATTTGAAGGACGTAGCGTTTGAGAGCTTCACTAAGGACGAGAGCACTGGGAAATACTTAGTTAAGTTTAAAGGCGAGTCCGAGGCGCGCACCTTTAACGGGGACGAAATAGCCATCTCGTTCCTCGTGCAGGACGACGATACCGACGTGGACGAGATGAACGCGACGGAAAAAGCGAAACAGACGATTCATTATACGTTTGCGGAACTTTACGAGAGCAAAACGCTGAACGACCTCGCCGCCGACATCAAGAATCTCAATACGAATATCTCGGCCAGCTTTGACGCCACGAACGACGCTTTCACGATGTTCAACAAAGAAAGCGGCAAAGAGGCGTCGATCAAGCTGACCATGGGCAGTTCCGATCCCTTATACAGCAGCGGCGACAAAGGGGCGGCAGACCTCTTCAATGCGCTGAATCTTTATGTGTCCGAAGGCGGCGAGTTGAAGGACGAGAAATCGTTCAAGCCGGCGTCGGGCGGTGATTCTACCATTGCACTGAAGACCAACGGTACGATTTCGTATGTGAACGAGAGTGAGGCAAATTCGGGCAAGCTGAAGGACGTCGTTCTCAAGGGCATCGAGATAGCGACGAAGGATGCCGACGACAACGAGTTCACAGACGGCAAGATACATTATAAGATTACAAAGGCGGACGATTCGGTAGCATATGTCGCTGAGGACGATACCGCGATCTCCTTCAATGTGACCAGCGGCTCCATCGGCAAGCCGTTTTCTGTCAACTATGGGGCTTTGGCCGCAGGCAAGACGCTGACTCAACTTGCGGACGATATTAACGGCAGCGAAGTTGGCGGAACCGTCACGGCGGCTTATAGCGCGAGTGGCTTCGAGCTCAAGAGTACGGCCAATATGACGCTGTCCCTGCAGGCGGCCGACGTCAACGGTTTGACCTCGAAACTGTTCAATAATATGTCCTTGGGTCGGTCGGTGGACGGCGGCGATCCGGAAGCTGCAAAGAGCTTTTCGGAAGGCGGCTCGGTAACGGTCAGTATCGCGGCGGCGACGACGACGGTCAACGGAACGGACGGTATCGTGACGATTGACGGACGCGAGTATAAGGACGTCAAGGACGGAAAGATTACCGTTTCGGGCGTCACCTATTCGCTGGCGAATGTCGGCAAGACGACGGTCGCTGTCACGCAGGACACGGACAAGATTATCGAAAGCGTCAAGAAGTTCGTCGAGGACTACAACAAGATTCTCGACGATCTGACGGAGAAGTACAATACGAAGCCGGACGGCGATTACGAGCCGCTGACGAAGACGCAGGAATCCACGATGACGAAGGAGCAGGTCGAGAAGTGGACGGAGAAGGCCAAGAGCGGCATCTTCTATCACAACGAAGTCCTGCGCGACATTATTTCCGACCTGCGTGATTCCATTATGACGCCGGTGAAGAGCGTTCACAGCAGCTACAATTCCGCTTCGGCCATCGGTATCACGTCGTCGAACAACCAGGGCCATTTGCAGCTTGACGTCGATAAGCTCAAGAAAGCGCTTGCCGCCGATCCGGACTGCGTCTACGAGATTTTCGCGTCCGATCAGGACACGTACACCTCGGTGGAGCCGAACAAGCGCCAAAGCTATATGGCGACGGACGACTTCAACAACCGCGGCATCGCGAACCGCCTGTATTTCAACGCGGTCACAGACGGCATCAAGCAGGTCGAGGATTACGCGGGCGTATTGCCCGATTCCAACGATCAGAGCACGCTGGGACTCCTGATCACAAACTTGAAGAACCGCATGGACAACTTCAAGAAGCTGATGGACGATTTCCAGACGCAGCTTTACAAGAAGTACGACGCGCTGGAGGTCATGATCTCCCAGATGAACGCGCAGTACAATACGATCTTTGGCGGTCAGCAGTAACGGAAAAATATAAAAGCGGGGGCGGAGACTTCTTCGCCCCCATGCTTTGCACCCCGATTTAGTCAAAAAATACCTCGATGGAGCAGGAGGGTACTCTTATGGTAAATGCAGCCGAGGCATACAAGCGGCAGCAGGTCTTGACGGCGACGCCGGAGGCGCTGACGCTGATGCTTTACAACGGCGCGCTTCGTTTCATGACGGAGGGCAGGGAAGCCATCGAGAAAAAGGACTATGAGGAAGCGAACAACTCCTTGCAGAAAGCGCAGAATATTATTACGGAGTTTCGCGTGACGCTCAATATGGAATACGAGATCGCGCATCAGCTTTTGCCGCTCTACAATTACGTTTACGACCGTCTGGTCGAGGCGAATATGAAGAGCGACATCGAGCAGCTTGACGAGGCGAAGAACATCATCACCGAGCTTCGCGACGCCTGGGCGCAGGCGATGAAGAAAGCACGGGCGGAGAAAGGGGCGGCGTCCTGATGGCGGACGATGCGAAAGCGCTCTGGGAAAAGTATTATGTGCTGACGCTGGAAATGCAAAAGTTCCTGAACCGCGAGGACGTCGACGAGTTCCTCAACATCGCGGAGCAGCGGAACGTGATTTTCGACCGTATGATGGAAGCGACGAAGCCGGAGGACAAAGAGACGGACGAATACAAAGCCTTTCTCGCCAAGCTCCAGCCCGTGGCAAAAGATGTGATGGACCGCGCGCAGTCATGGCTTGCCCGATCGAAGCAGCGCAACGTGAAAGTACGTTCCTATACTTCGACGCCCGGGTTCCAGCCCAGCGGCCACATGGTCAATAAGAAATTTTAAGCATGAAAGCTCTCCTTTCGGAGGGCTTTTTTTGTGCGCGTTTTACGGAAATTTGGTATAATAAAGAGAAAAAGTACGGAAAAGGAGCGAAACGGATGCGGATCTCTGCCTGCTATATCGTGCGGAATGAAGCGGCGAAGCTCGCGCGTTCGCTGAAGAGCCTGCGCGGTGCGGCGGACGAGATCGTCGTGGTGGACACGGGCTCGACGGACGACACGCGAAAGGTCGCGGAGGAAAACGGCGCGCGCGTGTTTTCGTTTCCGTGGCAGGACGATTTTTCGGCGGCGCGAAACGTATCGCTTTCCCATGCGACGGGGGACTGGATTCTCGTCGTGGACGCGGACGAATATTTTCCCGACGGTATGGCGCGAAATCTGCGGCAGGCAATCCGGCGGTACGGCAAAGATAAGGATTTATTGCTGCTCGTACGTCGGGAACTTGACGAGGATCAGGGAAAGGTCTTATTGGATTCGTATGTGCCGCGCGTTTTGCGGCGCGTGAACGAGCTGGCCTACGAGGGCGCGATTCATGAGGAGCCGCTTCACAGAGGCAAGGTCATCGAGCGTATGGGCGCGATACCCGCCGAAGCGTTGCTGATGATGCACACGGGCTATTCTTCGACGCTTTCGCAGGCGAAGGGCGAGCGAAATCTTGCGCTTTTGAAGAAAGAATTGGAAAGCGGGCGGCCGCGCGAGTCGATTTACAGGTATCTTGCGGAGACGTATGACGGGCTCGACGACGAGGAAAACGCGCTGAAATACGCGTGGCTGGACGTGGAGGGCGGACGCAGGACGTTTGCGTTTGCGAGCAGCGCGTATCGCATCTTGCTTCGGATCTTGGCGAGACATGCGGACGCGTATCGCGAGCGGCGGCGGGCGGCGGAAATCGCCGTGCGGGATTTTCCGGAGTTGCCGGAGTTTCACGCGGAATACGCGGAGTGTCTCGGATACGGCATGGAGTATCGCGAGGCGGCGGAGGCGGACGAGAAAGCGTTGTCGCTCTATGCAGGCGGCACGGTGCGCGGGCTGGAGCCGACGACCTTCGGCGCAGAGACGGCGGAATTGGTCGAAGGGAGAAAAGCGTATTGGACGCGCTGTTTTCTGGAGGAGCGCGATGAGGCGCCGCTTCGGGAAAAAGCGGCGCGCGGCGATTGGCAGGGGCTTTGGGACGCCGCGATAAAGGAAACGGAGAACCAGGGCACTCGGCTTTTCTTGCTGCTTTCCCGACTGGAAGAAGACGATTCGGACGAAGCGCGCGAGGCGGCGGTGCTGATCGCGCGGCTCTTGCCGCCGGACGCAGAGGCGATTTCTTTGCGGGAATCGGAGGCAGGCGGCGGAGAAGATGATTCCCGCGCGGCGCAGTTTGTGTGGGAGGGTGCGCGCGCCTATCGGGAAGGGAAAATGGAAGAGGCGCTGGACTGCGCGACGGCGGCGATGAAGGAAGACCGCTATCATGCGCCGGCGTTGTCGCTCCTTTGCCGGATTATCCGCGCGCTTCCTGCGGCGGACGTGATCCAATGCCTGAACGCGTTTTATGACGCGTCGGCGGACGCGGAATTTCTGATTCGCACACTTGCAAAGAACGGTCTCTATGAGGTATGCTTATATTATGACGGCAAAGCGGGCGGAGGCCTTTTGACCGAGCGGGAAAAACTGCTCGCCGCAGGCGCTTTTGCCATGGCCGCGCGGCAGGAAGTGCGCGCGGCGGCGCGCCGGTACGCGATGCTGATATTGGCGGCGCGCCGCACCGGACAAGAAGACGCGCTGTGCGCGTATCTGCCGCAGTCTGTAAGCGCGGCGGACGGAGAGCTTTTCGAGGAAACGCAGACGGTTCTTTCCCGATTGGAACAAATCTTTCCGCGGGATGCGGAAGTATAGCGAGAGAAGGGCGAAAAGGCGATGAACGAGCAGGAGGCAAGACTTGCGACGCAGCTTCGGGAGGCGGCGTTTGCCGCGATGGAACACGGAACGCTGCAAGGCGCGCGGGAGGCGATCGAGGCGTTTATGCCGTTTGACCGCGGAGCCGCGCTGGAAATGCTGACGTCGTATTCCATCGAGACGGGCGATGAGAAAGGCGCGGAAAAGGCGCTGGAAGAGCTGAAGGAGATTGCGCCGGACAATCCGTACACAAAATTCCTTTCGGCAAGATTCGCCTATATGAAAGGCGCGAGGGCTTCCCTGATCGAGCCGATGGAAGCGCTTCTGAAAGAGGACATGAACGATCAGGTCAAGGAGCGCATCTATAATATTCTGGGGCGGGTATGCCGTCTTTTGGGACAGTGTGAAAAAGCGGCGCAGTACGATCTGGAATCGTCGAAGGTTTCGCCGAAACTGGCCGCGAGTCAATACGGGAATTATCTGTTCGATCTGCATTATTTGCCGGGACGTACGCCGGAAGAATTCCGCGCGGCGGCGGAGAAGTATGATTCTTTTTACGCCGACGTCAAGCGTTTTCGTCACCGTCGGCGCAGCCAGGATCGGAAGCTTCGCGTCGGATATATTTCGGCGGATTTTCGTTATCATGTGGTATTGCGCTTTGTGGCGGCGATGCTCTGGGGCAAGGACGCGTCTTCGTTTTCCGTATATGCCTATATGACGGGCAAGGAAGACGCGTTCAGCAAGAAATTGGAAAAGCGCGTAGACTGCTGGCGAAATCTTCGCGGTCTTTCTGCGGAGCAGGCGGCGCGCAGGATTTACGACGACGAGATCGATATCCTCGTGGAACTGGGCGGACATACGACGGGGAACTCTCTGGGAGTCCTCGCATATAAGCCCGCGCCGATACAGATTTGCGGAATCGGCTACTGGGCGTCGACCGGGCTTTCGGCGGTTGATTATTTTCTGGGCGACGTCTATCTTGACGACGAGGAGACGCAAAAGGCGTTCACGGAAAAATTACTGGTATTGCCGCGCACGCATTTCTGCTACACGGAGGTCGGGGACGTCCCGCTTCCGGCGGAAACGCCGCCGTGCGTTCGGAACGGCTATATCACATACGGGAGTTTCAACAGTTTCGGCAAGATGTCCGATGATGCGCTTCGATTGTGGGCGGAGATTTTGGACAAAACTCCGAATGCGCGGCTTTTGCTGAAAGGGGATATCTTTAACGAGCCGGAGAATCGCGAGTATGCGCTGGATCGCATGGAACGCATGGGAATCCCGCGGGATCGCGTGGAAGCCCGGGAATTCTCGCTTGAATATATCGAAGAATACAAAGATATGGATATCTCGCTGGACACGTTCCCCTATCCCGGCGGAGGGACGACTTGCGACGCGTTGTTTATGGGCGTTCCCGTCGTGACGATGGCGGGGGCGGATCACGGTGCGCGCTTCGGAAAGAGCCTGCTTATGAATCTCGGTCTCGGAGAGCTCGTCGCGAATACGCCGGAAGAGTATGTGCAAAAGGCGGTAGGTATCGCCGGAGACAGGGAACTTTTGTGCGCGCTCCGCAAGAATTTGCGGGATATGATGCGCCGCTCGCCTTTGATGAATGAAGAACAGTACGGAGCCGATCTGGCGGCGGCCTATGAAACGATTTGGAAGGATTATATAGAAGAACAGTCTGTACCGCAGGAGGGCGAGCTTTCGGAGATTGCGGATCGGATGGAGTCCTTCCTTCGGGAGGGGGACAAGCGTCAGGCGCTCGCGGAGGCGGACCTGATATGGGCGGCGGAATCGAAGTCGCCCGATATTCTGGCGAGGCTCGCAGCGGCCGCCGTGGAGGCGGAGGATGCGGCGCTTGCGCGAAATGCCGCAGAAAAGCTACGGGAGGAACGGCCTCAGGACGGATATGCGCTTTATCTTTCGGCGGCTGCCGCATGGCTGGATAAAGATGCGGCAGAGGCCCAGCGGCTTGTCGAGGCTGCGTTGGCTGCCGGAACGATGACGGACGCGCAGGCGGGCGAGGCGCTTTTCCTGAAGGCGTGCATATTGAAAGAGAACGGCGACTATGCGACGGCGGCGGCAACGTATCTTGCGGCTTCCAAGCAGCGGGAGCCGAAGATGCGGCAGGCGGAAGCGTACAGCCGCTATTTGCTGTGCCTGCATCTTTCCGGCGAGAAACCGGATATCTTGCGTCGGGAGGCGGCAGGGTACGGGGCGTTTTTCAGTGAGATCTCGCCGTATAAGCACAATCCGGCGGAGGAACATCACGACGCTCTGCACATCGGATATATCCTGCACAGCGCGGCGGAGATAGATACGACTCGGTTTTTGCAGGCGCTGTTTCAGTGCTTCGACAGGCTGCGGTTCGAAGTCTACGCTTATGTTCTCGAAGAGCCAAATGAATATTGCGAGGGCTTTTTGGCAAGCGCGACGGGAAAGAGGAGTTTGGCCGGGCTTTCCGCCGAGGCGGCGGCTCGGCGGATTCGCGAGGACGGGATCGATATCCTTGTCGATTTGACAGGGCATACGGAAAAGAACGGGCTGCCCGTTCTGGCGTATCGTCCCGCGCCCATCCAGATTTCCGGCGTCGGGTATCCAGCGACGACGGGGCTTCCGGCGGTCGATTATTTCCTTACGGATATGCATACGGCGCCGAAGGGTGCGGATCGTTTCTTCACGGAGAAACTGATCCGGCTTTCGGAGAGCCATATTTGTTTTGACGCACCGAAAGCCGCGCCGGAATTTCCGACGGCCGCGCCTTCGGAAGAGGCGGGTTATTTGACGTTCGGCGTGCTGGCGCGCTGGGAAAAGGTCACGGACGAGGCTATGCGCGCATGGGCGGAGATATTGCGCCGCATGCCGGAAGCGCGGCTGCTTGTGCAGGACGGCGTATTTGCCGACGAGGCGCGGCGGAAAGATGCCGCGGCGCGCATGGAGGCGGCG
>JAFZRW010000044.1 GCA_017619685.1 Schwartzia sp. (in: firmicutes) | reverse complement strand
GGAGCCCTGTCGAACCCACGTCTCCTATACCCGTCAGCTGAATTGGCGCGGGGCGGTACGCAAGCACGGGAATGCTCGAGCCCTGCGAATGTCCGGCAAAATCCACGAGAATGTCCACACGGTCGCGGTAAATGCGCCGCGCCGCGTCCTGCGGCGAAAGCCCCTGAATGTCATGCCACTGGACGGCGCTGCGGCGGAAACGCTGCGTGATCTTGTCCGGCGTTCCCGTCATATAACAAAAGACGTTGAAATCGAGCTTTGCAAAATTGCGGAAAAACGGTGAAAGAAAATTCGCGACAGCGTGCTCGCGCAAATCGGGCGAAATGTAGCCGATACGCATTTTCCGGTCCGGCACCGACGACGGCCGCGTATGGGGCATCGTGACCTTCGCGCCGAAAAAACCGTTGATCCCTTCGCGGCGCGAACGGTTCGTCTGCCCCTCCGACCGATAATTGGAAAGGAACAGCGCCTTGCTGTAAAGCTCCTCCTTCGCCTGCGGATCATGCAGGAATCCCACCATCTCGAAAAGATGCTCCGCCGCCTCGTCGGGGCGCGCCAAAAGATAACAGGCGTCGGTCAGGAGCCGCCCCGCCCGCTCCAGGATCGCGAGATCGTAGTCCGCGATCTCGCCCGTCTTGAGCTGTCCAAGGTTCCAGAGTTTCGTCAGTACATCGATTGCTTTCCGCATCTCAAATCGCAGCGCATAAATCTCGCCCGCCACCAAAAGCAGACGAAAATGCCCCGGCGCGGCGTCCCAAAGACGGCGCACGATTCCCTCCGCCGTCTCCTCCTCGCCGAGATAAAGCGACGCCTGCGCGAAAAGTGCCTGCCCATCCACGTCGTCCATATCGTGCGCGAGAATCTCACGAGCGCAAGCGCGCATCCCCTTGAAATCGCCGTCATGACAAAAACGCGCGGCTGCCCGTAACCACTCTTCTTTACCCTCCGGCTTTGCCGTATCCATTTCCTCGTCCATATCGTCCTCCGCCGCTCGCGTATTATCTTCATTTTTATATTATAACAAAATTCTCCGCGCGCGTGAAATTTCCTCTTTGCCCCGCAAAATTTCAAGCGGAAATTTTCGTTGCAATTCGGCTTCATTCGCATTATAATTTAGGAGAATATGAATTGTCTGACAAGAGGCTGCGCCTTTTTGCAGACAAGAAAGTTCCTATCATTTAATTAAAGGAGTGGAATGTATGAAGAAAAGAGCACTCGCGTTACTCATGGTTCTCTGCATGGCCCTGACGACAGCTCTCGTCGCGGGCTGCGGCGGCGGGCCGAAACCGCAATCGTCGGGCTCCGGGTCTGGCTCGGGCGCGGCAGGCGCGAAGAACAAACTCGTGATTTACACCTCGATGAAAGAAGCGCTGATCAGCGGCATCGTCGAAGGATTCAAGAAAAAGAACCCCGGCATCGAAGTCGATTATCAGTCCGCAGGCGCGGGCAAGCTGATGGCGAAAATCGCCGCCGAGAAACAGAGCGGCCATATCCTTGCCGACGTAATCTGGACCAGCGAAGTTCCTGACTTCTATCAGATGAAGTCCCAGGGAATGCTGGAAAACTACAAGACCCCGATTTTCAAGGAACTCCTGAACCCGTTTGACGATTACGACGGCAGCTTCACGGCGGCCCGTCTCGGCACGCTCGGTATCGTCTACAACACCGACAAGATCAAGGAAGCCCCGACCCAGTGGTCCGACCTCCTGAAGCCGGAATACAACAAAGGCTTCGGCATCGCCGACCCGGCTCTCTCCGGCACGTCCTACATGAGCGTCGCGCTGCTCGAGAAGCAGTTCGGCTGGGATTATTTCAACAAGCTGCATGACAACGGCGCACGCATCGGCAAAGGCTCCGGCCAGGTCGTCGACGACACCTCCTCCGGCGAGCTCGTCGCTTGCCTCGGCGTCGACTATATCACGAACAGCAAGATTGCCAAAGGCGCGCACCTCAAGATGGCGTATCCGCCGGAACTGCTGATGGTTCCGAGCCCGGTCGCGATCTTCAAAGGCTCGAACAACGTCGAAGCCGCGAAGAAATTCGTCGACTATCTGCTGAGCCAGGAAGCGCAGCAGAAGGTTGCTGAGGCCGGCACGGTTCCGGTCCGCACGGACGTCAAGATTCCTGAGAAGTACAACCTCCCGCAGCCGGAAGTCGCTCTGAAGAACGGCATCAAGGTTAGCTACACGGAGATCCTCCCGAAGAAGGAAGAGACGATCAAGAAGTTCACGGAGATCATCAAGAAGTAAGACCCAAAAAGGAGGCGGCGGAACACGAAAAATGTTCCGCCGCTTTTGTTTTATTATGAAGGAATACATCATGACAAAAGAAATATTATCCTTCGTCGTCTATATGATTCACGCCTGCGCAAATCGGTGGAATCAAATGCCCTCCGAGGTTTACCAAAAACTGCGCCGCGCCGGGTGCATCGACGCTTATCTGATTCCCCATTACGACATTCTTCACACCCAAGGTACCGAGTATCTCGTGGACGATATTCAAACGTACTTGGAAACGCGAGGCGTAGCGATATGATTGTTTATCATGGTTCCACGGTAGCCGTGAAAAAGCCCGACATCCTTCATTCTTATCGTCGACTGGATTTCGGCAAGGGGTTTTACACAACGACCGTCAAGGAACAGGCGGAACGCTGGGCAAGGCGAAAAGCGGACATCCTGAATGCCGGGCAAACTATTGTCAATCGTTATCAAATGAATGATGATACCGGCGAATTGAGAGTAAAAACCTTCGACGACGATTTGATGGAGTGGATTGATTTCGTTTGCCAATGCCGGGACGGCGGAAATGAGTATCAGCAATACGACGTGATTATTGGCAAAGTCGCGAACGACAAAGTGTATCGTGTCGTAGATATGTACCACACCGGAATTTGGGACAAAGCCCGCGCGTTGCAAGAGATTAAAGTCTATCCAACATACGACCAGATTGCTTTTGTCACGCAAGAAGCCATTGACCGCCTTTTGATTTTTGATTCATCTGTGGAGGTGTGAGCTATGGATGAAACCGCTTTGGAAAAGGTGTACCATGAAAATTTGGAAGAACGTATCATTTCTTGCTTAGCCAATCAACAACGAATCACACTGGAAAGCGCCATGGATATTTATTACCGCAGCAAACTGGCAAATAAAATTCATCAAGGAACAGAGGGAATCCAATACCTTGACTATCAGGTACTTACCAAAATACTTTGCGAAACAGAAAAAGATCTATTAGCCAGCGGAGAACCGGCTCTTTAAGTAATAATCACCCAAAACGGCGGAACAGCTTCGGCGGTTCCGTCGTTTTTTCATGGGAAAACAGAAAAATCGCATATTGTAGTGTTTTTCTATAGCATTTTAACGTACCATAGTATATAATTGTAGTTTGTAAGAAGATACACGGGCGATGACAAGGCATGAACCGCTTGCTTTGTAATATAAAGGAGTGATGAAATGGACATTATCCGTGTGGAGAACGTGTCGAAGGGGTATCCGAATCACCCTGTGCTTCAGAACCTTTCGCTCACGCTGAAAAAGGGCGAATGCTTTACGCTCTTGGGACCGTCGGGCTGTGGCAAGACGGTTTTGCTCCGCCTCCTGGCCGGCTTCGAGTCGGCGGACGCGGGCAAGATCTACATCGGCGACACGCTGGTGAACGACCCCGAAGCGAAAATCGCCGTACCGCCGGAAAACCGCGGGCTCGGCGTCGTCTTTCAGGACTATGCCGTCTGGCCCCACATGACCGTTTTTGAGAACGTGGCGTATCCCTTGAAGATTGCCGACCGTCCGAAGGACGAGATCAACGAGCGCGTCATGCGCATGATCGACATCGTCGGCATGAAGGGCCTCGACAAGCGCCTGCCGTCGGAGCTTTCCGGCGGGCAGCAGCAGCGCGTCGCATTGGCCCGCGCTCTCGTCGCCGACCCGGCGCTGCTGCTCCTCGACGAGCCGCTCTCAAACCTTGACGCGAATCTGCGTGAGGAAATGCGGTTCGAGATCAAGGAACTGCAAAAGAAGCTTGGCGTCACGGTTCTCTACGTCACTCACGATCAGGAAATCGGCCTCGCCATTTCCGACCGCGTGGCCATCATGAACGCGGAGGGCGCCATTCAGCAGATCGGCACGCCCTGGGAGATTTTCGAGAAACCGGTCAACCCGTTCGTGTTCAACTTCATGGGCATCGCGAACTTCATCGACGTGCGGCGCGAAGAAAACTCGTTCCTCGTCGGGAACGGCAGCCAGCCGATTCCGTGGGAGACGCCCGCAGGCGACGCCACCGAATGGGTCGCGGCCTTCCGTCCGTCGGACGTGCGCATCGCACGGAGCGGCGACGGCCTCCACGGCGTGATTCGCCGTGCGAACTTCCTCGGCGCGATGATGGACTACTTGATCGAGATTGACGGCGCGCACCTCCGGACGAGCCTCGAAACCCACCACGCCATCGCGCAGAACCTGATGTTCGAGGCGGGAGACGAGTGCAGCCTCTCGTTCCTGAGCCTGCACTGGTTCGAGAAGGAAGCCTTGAAGGGGGTGCTTGAGGAATGAACACGAAAAGCTCTTTCGGCGTAGCGCAGATCATCCTGTTCCTGTCCATCGCCATTCTCGTCGTCGTCGTGGCGTTCCCGGTACTCCTGATCCTGTTCAACGCGTTCTGGGTCGAGGATCACTTCAACTTCTCCGGCGCGATCGACATTTTGAAAGAACCGGAGACCTTCAAGGCGCTGATGAACTCGCTGATCATCGCAGGTATGTCTACGATCGGCTCCACGATCGTCGGCACCTTCTTCGCGTGGCTCGTCACGCGGACCGATATGCCGCACAAGCGGTTCATGAAGAGCATGTTCCTCGTGCCGTTCATGCTGCCGTCCTTCATCGGCGCGATGGCGTGGAAGATGCTCTTATCGCCGAACGCCGGCTTCATCAACCGTTTCTTCATGGACCATCTCGGCTTTGACGGACCGATCTTCAATCTTTACAGCTATTACGGTATTTCCGCCGTCGAAGTCATGTACCTGTTCCCCTTCGTCTTCATTCAGGTCTGCGGCGCACTGGAGCGCATGGACCCGACGCTGGAGGAATCGGCGCGCATCTCGGGCGCGGGGCTGTTCACGATTACGCGGAAGATCACGATCCCGCTGGTGCTGCCCTCGATCCTCTCCGGCGCTCTCTTGATCATGCTTTACTCGATGGCGCATTTCGGCACCGTCGCCGTGCTCGGTATCGAGAACGGCATTTACAATATCCCGGTGCTGATATACGAGCGCATCCGCCAATCGGGCGGCTCCTTCGAGTCGATCCGCACGGGCACGGTGCTCGCCACGGTGCTCGTCATCAGTGCGGCCTGCATCATCTG